>CAYJBU010000030.1:0-365 GCA_964368155.1 uncultured Eubacteriales bacterium
TTTCTATATAGAAATTTCTTCGTCGTCCTCTTCACCCTCGATATATTCCAAAATTTCACCCGGTTGACATTTCAATACTTTGCAAATCGCATCTAAGGTAGAAAATCTAATGGCTTTAACTTTTCCCGTTTTTAGATAAGATAAATTTACATTCGAAATTCCTACAAGATTTGCTAAATCGTTGAGTTTCATTTTTCTGTCTGCTAAAACTCTATCTAGTCGAATGATAATCATAATGTGTGATCCACCTCATCTTGCAATTTCACTCCATAGCGGATAATATATGCAGCTACTAAAAATGCTATACCTACGAATAAATCATTTAATGTGTCAATACCTGTTGAAAGAGTTATTGTGTCGTTTGT
>CAYJBU010000030.1:375-957 GCA_964368155.1 uncultured Eubacteriales bacterium
AAAATGGAGTGAAAACAGTTATAATGATTGATAAAATGCTGTAATACAATAAATAAACGGCGTTTTTTTCAACAAAAATATTACCTTGTTCTACATTTGAGAAAACTTTAGCAAGAAATAAATTAGAAATTATCACAGCGATTAAAGGTATCGCATACATCATGGATATGAAGATGTACGTTAAAAGTTCAATTTTTCCATTTTCGTTGTTTGTTACAACACGCAAATCGTCCACATTTCCAATGGTCAACATTCTCGATGTATAGTCATGGTCTTCTTCGGCATAAATTGCATTAGGATAGTTTTCGCCAACTGAATATAGGTTGTATTGAAATCTTCCCAATACAATTAAAATTAACGTTAAAATCAAGAAGCAAATATAAATGTAGCATATTACTTTTAAAAATCTAGATATTTTTTGAGCGGTGCTTTTTGTTAGAATATTATGAAATTTTTCCATAAATAGCCTCCTATACACTATGGTTAGTTAGTTTTGATTAATCTTTTGAAAAGGTGTTACTGAATTGTAAAGTAAAAGTCTACACCAACTAAAAATACAACAAGAAAATTGGTTCAGAAAAG
>CAYJBU010000030.1:990-18591 GCA_964368155.1 uncultured Eubacteriales bacterium
TTACTATGATTAAAGTATATACTAACAATTAATATTTGTCAATAGAAATTTAATGATTATCATTAAATTTTTCGTATTTGGTAGATTTGTATAGTGTTAAAAAGGCTGAATTGTAAAAACGTAAAAACGAAAAGTAAACCGAGGCATATATAAGTAAACTGATTTGAATACTAACAGTCAGGAACGTTAAGACATTTAATCTTTTACGATTACCGAACGAACAAAAGTATAGAAAAATTCTTGAGAAGGTTGATACTCTTTTTTTCTTGGTTCAAAAGTGCTGTCAAATTCGTCAAATTTACTTTCATCTATGTGGTGAGCTTCACTTCCATAAAATTTCCATTTTTTTCCCGAAAGAGCATTTGGCACTAGTTCTTTTACCAGTAATCCAGTCGGAATAGTGCCGTCCTCAAAACTCATGTTATATCGAATTGCATTCTTAAATCCATAGCAAAAATAGTTGTGAGGCGAGCCCATTATAACAACTGTGTCATACCCGAGCGAAATGGCTTTTTCAAAAGAATGTTCTAATATCTTTCGTCCAAATCCACTGTGTTGAAGAGTTGGGTCAACGCTGATAGGACCAAAGGACAATATATTTTTCTCGTTTCCATTTTCGTCAATAAGTTTTGTTTTTACATACATTACATTGGCTACAATTTTTCCATCACTCTCTAAAACAAAGGAAAGTTCAGGCAAAAAATCTTTGTGCGACCTCATTTGATTAACAATAAAATGCTCGTTGCAACCCGGTACTTGTAAATTCCAAAATGCATTGCGTGTTAATTCTTCAACTAGTCTATAATCTTCTTTTCTTTCGTTTCGTATAATCATTATTTTTCTCCAAAAAATATTTTGCAACAAAGTGCAATTAATGTTGAGCATCTGCCATCAGAAAGCTATCTATTTTGAGTATTCATTAGGCTATATTTCATGCCTGCTGTATTTTCGCCTGTGGCGAAAATACAGCAGAGAACATCAGATAAATTGTAAATTTGCTCTGTGAGCGAATTAAACTACAAACGCTTTGCGTTTGTACTGAATAACTTGTTGTTTAGTAGGCTTTAATTATATCAAATAATGAGGTGTTAATTCAAGTGTAAATTTTGTTATACAATATCAAAAGTGAATAGTTAAGTTGCAGTGGGTATTTTCCTTGTTTTGAAGATATATAGCATAAGTTAAAATGCTACATATCAAGTGCGATTTAAGAAAATGTGTCGTTTATTGCTCTTTGTTGTTGATGAGTAAGCTACGCAAAAAAAGTTGTGCAAAGATGAACTCTGCACAACTGAAGTATAACTCGATTTGTTTAAAAACTAATCAATATTTGAAATCCAAGAATCGGAAACAGTAGCTCCAATTCTAAACAAGTAAAGTAAATCCTCTGCGCCAACGGTGTCGACCAAATCACTTAAATTACCCTCGTACATTCTGTAATCTACTACATAAGTTTTGTGGTAATCTTCGGCAACATAAGGTGCAAATTGATACATATAGGCGTCACCTACAATAACGACAGTTCCCTCTCCCTCTTTGTCATAGTTGGTAATCTCTTTTATTGCCTCGCTTTTACCCATGAAAACTTCATTTTTATAGTAAGAGCCGTTGCCCGAAGAGTCTGGGAAAACAAGATTTTTAACTTCGTCATCGTCGCTTGTTGGGTCGGTCAAAAACATTTCTGACATAGGGACATAATAATCTACATCTTCTGAGTAAGTTGCGCTGTCACCATAAATAAACTTTGAGATATAGCCCTGGAAATTCGGAACAGTTTTTTTGTCGTATGAAGTGATAACAGGTGTGTCAAAACCATTTGCGCTCTTCCATGTAGCAGAGGCATAATATGCACCGAGGCTGGTCCAAGTATCGTGAGTGTGGAAGTACAATTTTTTGTCGCAATAAGCCTTTAAAATTGGTGTAATGTCAAGTTTTATAGCGTCGCTTGAAATAACGCTGTTGATATATGTTATAGCCTTTGGTTGGTCAGAGGTATAATCAGCATATTCATGAAGAAAACTCAAAGGCAACATGATATCAATCGCACTTGGAACTATCATCGTGAAAATATCAACGTCGTCGCTGATTTTATTAATGCTTGAATTGAGCTTTTCTACAAATCTGTCCACCAAAGTTTGGTCGTATTTATAGTAGTCAAATCCTGCATCTCCAACAGTTACCATGCTTGCATAAGTTGAAATCGATTGTCCCTCGATGGAAAGAGGTGAAACAGGAGTTGGTGTTGGAGTTGGAAGATATGGCGCGATTTCGTGACGTGAGAACTCCTCGGTGAAATTCATTGAGCCGATGTTTGCATAATCACCCAAAATTGAAGAGGGTTGCGGTGCAATATCGTCTTCGTTTTCCGTCAAATTGCTAATTGCAGGTGCGAGGAGTGCACGCACACCTAAAAACAGAAGAACCAAAACTATAATTCCGACAACTATCATAACTGCTACAATTGCAAAATCTGGAATTGGGGGTTGGTTTGGCTTTTTGTTCTTGTTATCAGAAGACTTTGGTCGTTTTCTTGAACTGACTGTTTTTTCCATATATATGACCATCCTTTCTTTGTTAGGTGGAAATACGGCTATTTTGTGTTAATATGGAGAGCCGAAAATTATAAAAATATATGTTAATAAATAATTAATAGTTTAATACTCATTAGACATATATAATATTATACAAAATTGCGTAAAAAGTCAAGGTTTTTCTAGGATTTTGTCAGATTTTGTAAACCCTTGTTCAACACTCGCCAGAAAATAAACATTGTGATGCTTATCAATAGAGCGATGGAAACAATCATTATTGCGCATTGCATGAAAAAGCTGTTGGGTAAAATAGTAATAATAGGGTCTTTTGAGGGGTCAAAAATCCAATAATCGTTATTAAAAGCAATCTCGTGAAATGTGATGAAAAACCACTGCCAATTAAATGCAATTAACGCACCAAGAACACTTGGAATTGTTATTGTAAAGATTGAGGATAACAACAAAAAGTTCAAATTTTTGTTTTTTACTTTAAGGAAAATACCTATTATACTCGCAATCGCAGATACTATCATTATAACTTGAATTCCAACAAAAATCACTTTGACTTCTTCAAAATGAATTTTTCCTTCAGGTGACATCGCAATGGAATCGAATTCCAACTCTGAAAAGTTAAAAATACTGTTATAGTCAATCAATCTATCATAGTTTTCGACAATTATTTCTCTGCTGTATCCTGTTTTTTCGGGTAAATCTAAACTGTCAATATTCATGTAGTATAGAGGTTTGAAATTAAGCGTTAGTACAACCGCAAAGCAAATTATGAAAAGGAAAATAGCGAGAGAAACTAGTACATCAGTCAATTTTTTTGTAAATATTGCCATGTTATCTGTTCGGCGAAAATCTAATGAAAATATTAAGGTTGTCGCCTTGCCTTTCTTTTGTAAAACTTAAATTAAGTTAATTCCTGAAACTAGTGAAATAAATCAATTACTTGGGCTAAAATATCATTATTCAAACAAAGCAGGGTTCATTCTGCTATAATGAAAAATGTATTGTTGGGCGATGCCTGCATTTTTGCCAAAATCCTCAGGAGTGTTGTTTGGAAACAGAACTGCCATTGCGCGCTTCATCCAAACATCAAGCGGAAAACATTCGGTTCTATAAAATCCGTAAAGCAATACGCAGTCGGCGACTTTAGGACCTACCCCCTTGATTTTTTGAAGTTCACTGCGTGCTTCTTCTAAAGGTATGGTGTATAAGCGGTTTAAATCAATTTTTTTACTGGAAACAAACTCGGCAGCGCTTAAAATGTATTTTGCCCTAAATCCACTTTTAATCACGCCGAGGTCGTCCTCGCTTAAAGTAGCGATTTTTTCAGCGGTAGGAAAACTCTTATATCCGCCACAATCCTCACCGAAATTCTCACATAGTTTTTCGATGATTCCCTTAATTCTTTTAATGTTGTTGTTTTGCGATATAATAAACGAGCATAAAGCCTCCCACGGCTCTTGTTTTAAAAGTCGAATTCCCGGGGCGAAGTCTGCCGCTTGCTTAAGCACAGGACTAAACGAAAACAGTTCGGATTTAATCCTGTCATAATCTGTGGAAAGGTCAAAATAATTGTGCCAAATATTGTCATAATCACTTTTTGTGCAAGACAATGAGAACTTGTCTTCAAGCTCTTTAATCTTCAGCAGTTTACCAAAAGCGACACCACTCCAAACTCCGTCACTTTCACTCCAGCGAAAAGCTTGGCCACAATCAAGAGTTTGAGATAAGTCGAAATTTTTATGTAATAGGTATTCACTCATCGGTTTTTTCCCTCGGTTTGAGTGCTGACATCAAGTTTTCTTGCAGTTAAAAACTCAATTGCTCTTTCGATAGAATCTCTGGAATTTCCCCAGTCTCCTCCTGCGTTTCTATAGTCGAACATTCTGCAAAAATGTGTGACATCGTTTCTGACTACATCCATATATTTTTTGCACAGTTTTGCAGTCTCCGCAGTGAAAATAGGTAAATTTTTTTTATTAATCTCTTTTTGTGCAGTTTCGATAATCATATTATAATGTGGAATACAAATATGAGTTTGTTTGGCGTAAAGTTCTCTGAATTCTGCTTCTGTTTGCCACAAATTAAGCATAGATTTACTTAAATGCACCATGTTTTTATCCATGTTTTCGCAAACGAAACACGAGTTATCTCGCTCACTAGCTATTTTTAATTGCTTCTTTATTGATGTTGAACTGTTAAGCAAATCGCTCTCTACATTAGCTAAAAGGCTCTCTAAAATTAAAGCCACTGAAAGCCTGCTGCCTCTCATTAGGATATGATCAAAGTGAGTTTTGCAAAAGCCCAATTTGTTGGTTTCAATCCTAACATCGGGTTCCATCATCGCCGCACCGGTGATGTAAGTTGCCATCCTATCTTCAAGCATATCTCTCATTCTGCAAAATGGACAGCCGTCCATTGGCTCAAAAATCTCACTAATTGGAATTGAACAAATATCTTGTCTCATTATACCCTCCGTGCATATTTATACAATTTTAACAATTACGACATAATGATTTAATAGAAAAATAATGAAAATTAACTGCATTTTGTCGTATTATTTTATAATTATATCATGTTTTTTCACTTTTGCATAGATACAAACTATTAATTCTTTGTAAAGTTGAGTTTACATCAATATACAGTTAAAAAAAGTTAAAAAAATACTTGACAACAAATTGGTACTTGACAAAATACTTCTGTATATAGTGGAATTAGTCTTGGAAACCACAATCCATGCCATTCTGCAATAGTAGTCGAATGAATTACATAAAATAGGTAAATTTAGGTAAAAAATTGGTAGTTTACATAAAATATTTAATTCAACCAAATATCACAAGGTGGAAAAGTAGGCAAATATTAGAGTTTTCAACTTTTTCAACAGAGTTTTCAACATAATTTGGTGCAACTCAGGTTACAACTTTAAATTTATGTAAAGTTTATTATGTGAATTTGACATCAAAAAATTTTTTTCGACAAAAAAAGAATTTTTATACATTTATAGATATTTTTGATTTAGGTATTGACAAATGAATTGTGTTGATGTATTATTGTACTAGAACGATAATACAATATGAATTTAAGATTATATCGTTATATTATAGGGAAGAGAAAAGTGAGTATATTTTAAATGAAAGGAGTTGCGCAAATATGGTGTGGAAGTTTAGTACCGATAAATCTATTTATGTCCAAATTGTAGAAATAATAACAAATGACATAATATGTGGAAAATTTAAGCCTGGCGAGAAATTGCCAACAGTGCGAGAAATGGCTGTACAAGCAGGGGTAAATCCAAACACAATGCAAAGGGCGTTTTCGCACATTGAGCAAAGTGGATTGATTTATACTAAAAGAGGCGATGGAAGATATGTCAGCGAAGATAAGAAGATTTTGTTATCCCAAAGCAATGAAGTGCTAGAGAAAATTTTAGACGACTTTGTGATGAAGATTTCTGATTTTGGATTAGAATCCGAGGAAGTTTTGAAAAAACTGAGTGAAAAGCTTAAAAATTCCTAGCAAAGGTGTTAACAAAGTAAAAAACATGGGTGACAGGCTAAATGATGTGAGAAAGTTTGTTTGTCACAGATGATACAGAATGGAGAGAACAAATGGAGAATATATTGGAGTGCAGGCAATTAAAGAAAGCATATAAAGGCACAATTGGACTTGACAATTTTAATTTAAGTTTGCAAAAGGGAAAAATAGTGGGACTGCTAGGTCCAAACGGCAGCGGAAAAACGACTTTAATCAAATCAATTTGTGGTTTACTCAGCTTAGATAGCGGAGAAATATTAGTGAACGGAAACAAAGTTGGTACTGAGAGTAAAAAAATAGTGTCATATCTTGCGGATAAGATTGTATATGACCTATCAATGAAAGTTGAAGATTTAATACAACTCTATTGCGACTTTTTTGCTGATTTTAACAAAGAGAGAGCGAGAGAAATGTTGAATAATCTGAAAATCGACACAAAGAAAAAAATTAAAACTCTTTCTAAAGGAAATCAAGAAAAAGTTTCACTTATAATGGTGATGAGCAGAGATGCGAGCGTGTTTTTGCTTGACGAGCCTATTGCAGGTGTAGATCCAGCGACGAGAGATTACATATTAAACACAATAATATCAAATTACAACGAAAATGCGACTGTTGTTATTTCAACTCATTTGATATCAGATGTTGAAAATATTCTCGACGAAGCCATTTTTATTAAAGAGGGAAAAATTATATTGCACGACACGGTTGACAACATCAGAGATAAAGAAGGAATGAGTGTGGACCAGTTGTTCAGGGAGGTATTCAAATGTTAAAAAAATTATATAAACACGAATTTAAGTTTATGGCAAGGGCGTTATTTCCGGTTGGTGTGTTCGTGCTTATTACTGCGATTTTTGCATTAGTATTTACATTTTTCTTTGAAGACAATAAGGATTTGTTACCTACAGTTTTGTTTACAGTGTTTACTTTTACGTTTTATTCATCACTGGCAGTATGTTTTTTTGTTATATTTGGGATTTGCATTGTGAGATTTACCAACAATCTGTTTACTGACCAAGGGTATTTTAGCTTTTGCCTCCCTGTAAGCAATATGTCACATTTTTACTGTAAATTTATAGTTGCGATTACAAGTATAGTCGCATATGCGATTTTCGCTTATCTTAATTTAGCAATGGTACTATCGACAATGGATTATAATCTTTTTGCTATAACAGCACAACATATAATGTGGAATATTAACAACGATTTATGGGGATTTCTTGCATTTATTCTAATGATAGTTGTATTTATAATTGCTGAGGGACTAATAATTTGTGCATGTGTTTGTATTGGTCAAAGGTTTAAAAACAAAAGTGCGCCATATTTCCTATTTATTGCAGCTTATATATTCCAACAAATCGTGTTTTTTATTTTGCTATCAAATGAAAGTTATTCGGCTTATCAAGAGATAGAAACTAAAACTTACACAGCAGGAGTCTCGGTTGAAGTTGCTTCACAAAGCAGTATGCTCCCGATACAGTTTGCATTGACTTTCAGCTTTGTGTTAGCGATTTACGGAATAATATCATATATCATTTGCAGACATACTTTTACTAAAAAAATAAATTTAAATTAAGTTATTTTAAGATAAATTATATGAATAAACTAGCCTTAGAACAAGCAAAAAGCTGAGTCTAAGGCTTTTGTTTTGCAGTGAAGATTATTGCAAATGCAAACTTGACAAGAGCTATTATTTATGCTAGGATATTTACAACAGAGTAGAAAAACTTGCGTTAAGTGCCTTGTGAACGGGGAGTTGTCACGAGGACGAAAAAGAATTTTGCGGTAAGTTTTTCGCATCCCGCTGTTATCTGTTATTATTTTGGTGCATTTGCGCCATTATATTTAAGGACAAATTTATTTTGACTCCTTGTGCTACTGCGTGGAAAATCGGTGTATCGCTCACCTTAAGCGATATTGTGACACAAATTTTCACGCCGTCAGGAGTTTTTCCTCCGATTGTGTCGCATGACGGCAGAACGGAGTTTTTTTATGTCAGCAGAAAATCCACAAATCCGAAGAAAAGAAATCACGGAAATGGCTATTTTGGCTATTTTACTAGCGTGCACAGTGATACTATCGAGATTTTTTTCGGTTACAATTCCTCCATCTTTTAAAATCAGTTTTTCGTTTATTCCAATTGTTATCGCCGCTAGATATTACGGAGCAAAAGGTGGAATGGTCGTTGCAGGACTAGCAGATTTGATGGGGGCGATTTTGTTTCCTTTCGGAGTTTATTTCCCAGGGTACACAGTTTCAGAGGTGTTAAGAGGCTTTGTTTTTGCGAAATTTTTGGAAAATAAAGTAACTGTACCGAAAATAGTGATATCAGTAATAATTACACAAATTGGTTTGAGTTTAATTTTGAATTCTATTTTTATGACAATTTTTTACGAAAGTTTCAGACCTTTTTCAATAGAAAAATATTGGGCTTTTCTCTCGACAAGGGCAATTCAAGTTGCGATTATGTGTGTTGCGCAAATTGCAATATTGATACCGATGTTGACACAAGGTGAAAAAGTTTTTTCGAGAATGATAAAGAAAAACGCCGAAGTTTAGAAAGGCTGAAACCTAGCCGAGTTCATGTAATCTGAACGGGTTCGGATTACATGAGCTCGGCTAAGACAAAGGAGTATTTCTATGTTTAGATTGGTTTTAGGAAAAGCAGGTTTCGGCAAAAGCGATTATATAAGAAAAAAGGCATTGGAGAGTGCTAAAAACGGCGAAAAAGTTCTAATTTTAGTTCCTGACCAAATGAGTTTTGAAACGGAACGATATATGCTATATAATTCCGGAGAAGAATTATATTCCAAGATAAAAGTATATCAATTTCACAGCCTTTGTGAAGATGTTTTCTCCAAATTTGGGGGAGTCAGCGAAAAAAGGATTGACGATAATGCAAAAAACTTGATTATGCTTCTTGCAATAGAAGCGTGTCAAGACAGATTAAATGTGTATAAAACCGATAAAAAAATCGGCTTGATAGATCCCGTGCTTAAAATTGTGGACGAGTTTAAATCCTCAGGAATAAGCACTGAGGATCTTTTTGCTATTTCGGAAAAATTAAGTGAGGGATTGGCAGAAAAAATTCGTGAAATCGCCCTGATTTACGAGAGTTATAATGCAATTTCGCAAAATTCATATATTGACCCCAGCGAGATGGAAAACAGAGCAGGGGAGATTTTGCGGGAGAATAATTATTTTAAAGACTATATTCTTTTTATTGACGGTTTTGAAAGCTTTGACCGTCCTAAAATTTCAGTTTTGCAGTCTGCTTTCAGAGATTGCAAAGAGATTTTTGCTAGTTTTTGCTTAGATAAATTATACTCTGAAAATGAGAATTCATTCTTTTCTCCTGTTCGCAAAACTGCCCAAAAATTGGTTACTCTCGCAAGAAAAGAAGGGCGCGAAGTGGCAAAAGCGCTTGTGCTCGATAGTCAGAGAAGATTTAAGAGTGATGAGATGGTTTTTTTAGAGCAGAATTTTTGCAGAAATAAAAACATTAAAGAAAAAATTGTGCCCGAAAACATTAAATTCTTTGAAGCTCATGACATTCACAAAGAGTTGGATTTTGTGTGTGCGACAATAAAGAAAATGGTTTTTGAGGGGAAAAATTACGGAGATTTTACTGTTATTTGCAGAAACAGCAAAAAATATGACCATTTAATACAAAGTGCATTTAAAAAGTGGGAAATTCCCGCCTTTGTTTCCTTGCCTGAGATGACTGGGAGTTCGGCTTTGATGAGGCTGGTTCTCTCTGTGTTTAATATAATCGAATATGGCTTTAGTACTGCAGAACTTTTGGGAATTGCCAAGACGAAATTATGTGGTCTTTCAATTGAGCAAATTTCTGAATTAGAAAATTATCTATATCTATGGAACATAGATGGAAAAGCTTTAACCACAAGTTTTACTAAGTCTCCGTTCGGCTTCTCGGACAAAGAATTTGCAGATGAATTAGCTGTTTTAGAGGGCTATAGACAAAGGCTAGTTTTACCTATTACAAATTTTAAGAATAAATGCTTTAACAGCAATGGATATAAAATTTCAAGGGCGGTTTACGACTTGCTTTTAGAATATGATGTTCCCGAAAATCTAGGTGAATACTGCGAAAATCTCTCACAGTTGGGCGAGAGTGAGCAGTCTACAAGACAAGAGAGAATTTGGGAAAAACTCATGTTGATTTTAGACGAATTTGCAGAGATTATAGGGGACAGCGCCATTGACTTAAATCACTATGGCAAACTGCTAAAAAATGTAGTTGCAAAAGATGAAATGCAAGATATTCCGCAAAGGCTTGACAGCGTGATTTTTGGAAGTGCAGACAACATTAAGCGTGAGTCTGATGTGGTGTTTTTGATTGGCTGTGTGCAAGACGAATTTCCAAAAACTCCCGACAACAATGGAATGTTGAATTTTTTTGAAAGACGCAGTTTGATTGAAAATAACATTGAATTAGAAAACTCATTACAAGATGAGATATTGCTCGAAAGGTATTACACATATAGTTCTTCGTGTAGTGCTAGAGAAAAACTGTTTGTAAGTTATCATTTGAGCGACGGTAAAAACAGTTTTGTTTCGGGTGAGTTAATCAATCGTTTTTCAGAGATTTTTGAAGTAAAGCTCGGCAAAAGCCTGCCTAGTGAATATTACGCCACTTCGTATAACACTCTTTTTTCTGCTTTTGCAAAAGAAACAGATGTAAAAAAATCAGCGACTTACTTGAAGTTGCTAGAAGAAAATCCTTTGTTTTGCGGTAAAATTGAAGCATTGGAAAGGGTGAAAAATCTCTCCAATTTCAGCTTGGAAAAAGAAGTTGCGAGGGAGATGTTTTCCAAAAATTATCTATCCCCCTCGCAAATTGAGCTTTATCACAAGTGTAAATTTTGGTATTTTTGCAGTTATGGATTGCTCACAAAAGAGAGAAAAACAGCTAGTGTTGACGTGTTGCAATATGGAAATTTGATGCATTTTGTATTTGAGGGAATAATATCTCAAGAAGGGTTTTTGCAGTTTGGAGAGGAAGAGATAATTACCCAAGTTGAAAATTTGACACAGCGATACACACAAGAAAAAATTGGCGGAGAAGTGAATTTATCCTTGCAAGACAAATACAGGCTTTTGAGGATGAAAGAGACGGCGATTGTAATAGTTAAACGGATTATTGAAGAGCTTTTGCAAAGCGAGTTCAACCCGAAATTTACAGAGTATAATTTTGCTTTTGACGGAGAGATTAAACCGCTTACAATACCAATCGACGGAAAAAATATTATTGTTGGGGGAATTGCCGACAGAATTGACACTCTTGAAAAAAATGGGTCGACTTACGCTAGGATTATTGACTATAAAACAGGTGATAAGTCCTTGAAATATTCTGAAATGTTAAATGGATTGAGCTTGCAAATGCCTATATATTTGGCTGCTTTGGAGCAACATGGCTATAAGCCTGCAGCGGCATTTTATATGCACTGTGCTTATCCCACAATTAGGGGAGAAAAAAGCTATACAGAAGAGAAAATCGGTGCAGAAAAAGACAAACTTCTTTGCATGAAAGGGGTCGCGCTTGAAAGCTCTGAAATCATTCATGCGATGGAGCGAAATGCCTCTGGCAAGTATATTCCGATTGCAGTGAAGACCAAGGAGACAAAGGATAAGAAGTCGGGGGAAATCTCGAGGTCGGTATCTTTTTCGCCTGATAACAACGTTTTAAGCGAAGAGGAATTTACTGTTTTGTTTAAGTATAGCAAAGCGATGATTATCGCAATGATGAATAATCTTGCAAACGGAGAAATTTCAGCAACACCACTATTAAAAGATGGAAATCCATGTGATTATTGCCCCTATGACTGTGTTTGCTGTATTGAAAAAAGTGAATGTGAAAATATTAAAATAAGCAAAGAACAGGCGATTGAGGAAATGAAAAGGAGGCTTGAAACCGATGAATAGATGGACAGAAGCACAATTTGATGCCATTAACTCAAGACGTGGAACAATATTGGTTTCAGCAGCAGCCGGAAGTGGAAAAACCTCGGTATTGGTTCAAAGGCTAATTGAAAGATTAACAGACGAAACACAGCCTTGTCCAGCAGACAAAGTTCTAGTTGTAACCTATACAAAAGCAGCCGCTGGCGAGATGAAAGAGCGTGTGGATAAGGCTTTAATGAAGTTGATTTTGGACGATCCGACAAACAAGAATTTGCAAATGCAACAAATGTTAATTCCTCAAATGAATATCAGCACAGTGCACAGTTTTTGCTCGAAATTGTGTAAGGAATATTTCTTTCTTTTGGACATATCTCAAGATTTTAAAATTGTCTCCGACAGGCAACAAGACGACATGATGTATGATGCGGTGAAGATTGTTTCCGACAACTTTATGAGAAACGAAAATTACAAGTTATTCTCGCTTTTGTCGGGTGAAAGAAATGATTTAAAACTGCATAAAACTATTATAAGTTTGTATAATTATTCAAGGTCGCATTTGGATCCTGAAAACTGGCTTGAAAAAAACCTTAAAATGTATGAAAGAGATATTGATTTCCAGGAAAGAGAGTGGTCGAAAGTTATTCTTGACGAGGTGTACAAAGGCATTGTCCAGTGCATAGAGTTGACAAAGAAGAATATTGAGAGAATTTCTTTTGATGATGATTATTTAAATGGATATGGAAACTCGCTGAATTTTGATTTAGAGACTTTAGAGAATTTTGAAAGAGAATTCCATTTGAACTCTTGGGATGAAAAAGTGGATTTGCTTGCGCAAGTTACTCTGCCTACAATCGGCAGGATTTCGGCAAAGGCAGACCAAAGTATGAAACCACTTGTCATGAAAAATCGTGACAGGGTAAAAGCTATAATTAAAGAGGTTAAAAGTCTTATGTGCGAGAGCGAAAAAGGATGCACGGAAGACATGGAAAACGCATATGTTTTCGTCAAAGATTTGTGCTTTGCAGTCAGTGAATTTGCAAAAGTTTACTCTGCCTTTAAAAAGGACAAAAATTTTCTTGATTATAGTGATTTGGAGCACTTTACGTTAAATCTTTTGCTTGATAAGAATGATGGCAAGATAACTCCAAGTGAAATTGCAGTTTCGCTCAGCGACAATTTTAATGAAATCATGGTCGACGAATATCAGGACAGCAACGAAGTGCAAGACTGGATTTTTACAGCGATTTCAAAGCAGGACAGCAACAGGTTTATGGTTGGGGATTTAAAACAATGTATTTATAGCTTTAGACAGGCTATGCCACAGATTTTTACAGGTTATAAAGACTTGTTTTCCGTATATGACAGGGAGATTGATAATTATCCTGCAGTTGTTAATCTTGACCAAAATTTTAGGTCGAGACAGAACGTAATAGACAGCGTTAATTTTATTTTTGAGACGCTGATGTCAAGAGAAGTCGGCGGTGTAGATTATGTCGACAGCGAAAGATTAAAACAGGGTGCGATTTATCCCGAGGGGAAAAATTGCGATACTGAGCTTGATTTTTTACCCGAGACTGACGAGCACAACGATGTGAATGAGGCAAGGCATATTGCAAAAAAAATCCATGACATAATTAATTCTGATTTCACAGTAAGCGAAAACGGAGAAAGCAGAAAGGCGACTTTTAAAGACTTTTGCATTTTGCAAAGGAGCGTAAGCAGTCACGCACATGCGTATGCAAAAATTTTGGAGGAATATGGAATTCCCACAAGGGCGCAGTCTCAAGGAAATTTCTTCGACAGCGTTGAGATTAAGCAAGTGGTGTCTTTTTTGCAAGTGGTCGACAATCCAAACCAAGACATTCCTTTGCTTAGCGTTCTCATGGGCGCAGTCTATGGGTTTTCGCCAAGTTTGCTTTCTAAATTGAGAAGAGAAAATAAAGAAATTTCACTTTACAGTGCAGTTTCAAGAGATGAGAGCGGAGTTTTCACCTCTTTCTTGAATGATTTAAACGAGTTAAGGCTTATTTCTGCTTGCACACCGTCTGATTTGTTTCTTGATATACTTTATGAAAAAACTAGTTACCCTGATTTGGTTAGCGCAATGAAAAATGGAGAAACAAGGCTTTCTAATCTGAAAATGTTGAGGCAATACGCCGGTGAATACGAAAGTTCGGGTTATATTGGAGTTGCTGGTTTTGTTAGATATATCGAGAAGATGAAGAGCAACGGTTTTGACGTGGAGGCATCATCCCAAATTCAAGATGACGCTAATTTAGTTGAGATTATGAGTATTCATAAATCCAAAGGGTTGGAGTTTCCTGTGTGTTTTGTTGCTGGTTGCGGACGTGACAAGCAAACCGAGAAAAACGATGTTGTTTTAAATTCAAAGCTTGGAATTGGGCTTAAATTAAAAAGCGAAATCACAGGAGTGACGTATTCAAACTTCATGCGAGAAGCGGTTAAACTTAAAAACCGAAAAGATGAAATTGGAGAAGAGCTCAGAATATTGTATGTTGCTGCTACAAGGGCGAGAGAAAAATTGATTTTCGTCTCTACTTTGAGCAATTTAGAAAAAACCACAACGGATTTAGTGCCTCTTATTGGCATGGAAAATGGGATAAATCCATATAGTGTAGGCTCGATTAAATCGTTTTCAAAATGGCTGTTGCTATGTGCTTTGAAACACCCTGACGGGAGTGAGCTTAGAAGAATGGTTGGGTTTAGCGATGAGTTTACGAATCATTCGAATTACTCACCGTGGAAAATCAATACTGTCGCAGAATATGGTGAGATAGATTTTGAAAGTAGCGAAGAAGAAAATTCTGATTTTGATGAGAATTTGTACACTGATTTAAAAGAGAAATTGAGTTTTGAATATCCAAATGCTCATTTGAATAAGCTTTGTGCAAAAGTCACTGCTTCGGCTGTTTCGCTTGTTAGTTCCACGCATAAAAAAATGTTTCCACGACCTGCTTTTATGAGCAAAACAGGACTTAATTCAACCGAGCGCGGAAATGCAATGCACAATTATATGCAGTATTGTGATTTTGAAAGGGCGGTTAAAAATCCTGAAAAAGAGTTAAGCCGCTTGCTTGAAAATGGTTTTATTTCGAAAGAGCATGCAAGAGTAGTCGACTTTTCAATGATAAAAGCATTTTTTAATTCTGATTTAGGAAGAAGAATGATAATAAATGATACGCTTGAAAAAGAGTTTCGGTTTTCTGCAAGAATTCCTGCTACTATGGTGGACAGCGAACACAAAGGAAATTCAGAATTGATTTTGCAAGGTGCAGTTGACTGTGTATTTGTAGAAAACGATGAACTATTTGTCGTAGACTATAAAACAGATGTCGTTGATGAACCTCAAGAACTGATTGAGCGCCATGAAGTGCAATTGAAACTGTATATAAAAGCGCTACAGAAAATTAAGAATATGAGGGTTGGAGGTTGTTTTCTTTATTCTTTTCATATGGGAAAAGAAGTTGAAATAAAGTAATGGACAAACTGAATTTTTTGTGATAGAATATAGTCATTATGGGCAAATGCTGAAATTAGTTCCTAGTGGCTAAAGGTTCGGCATATAAATATTTAATGATTATTGGAGCTGATTTTTTGAACAAAGCATATGAAATTATAGATGCTATTTTAAGACCTCAAATGGAAGAATTGGGATTTGCTTTTGTAGAAGACGCTAAAGATGAAAATCAAAGCGTTGTTATGTATCAAAGCGAAACTCAGGCATATTGCGTAAAACTCGACCTTACTGCTAATCTGTTTTTACTAAAAAAAGGTGAGCTTACCGAAGATGGCAAAGTGGAGGAGTGGCAAAGTTTATCACGCTGGTTATACGATGTGAAACAAGGAACTACTAATGATGCAGAAGTTATAGGTAAAGATTTTCTTGATATAATCGTAGGACCTAAGGGTTTGGCGAAAACTAAGGATGCTGCACTTAAGAAAAAGAAAAAATCTAAAGATGACGAGAGAAATGTTGACTCGATTTTCTTCTTTAATAGACTTGTCAGCTATTTTCCTGAATTAAAAGATAAAATGAATGAGGAAAGAATTAAATTTGGAAAAATTCGTTTTGCAAAGTTGACCGACGAGTATGTTGCTCCTCAGTGCCAAAGCTATATTAAGTCTAGTGATGCAGATATTAAGAAAATGTGCGAGCTTTTTAATGATATGTATGAGCATGGAGATATTGAAGTTAGGGCGATTTTAATCCATGGAATTTTAAATTATATAGATGATGCAACTGTTGAGAAAATAAAAGCAGAATTTTCTGAGGATTTGACTAAGGTGTTCAAATGCTCAAGGCATCTTAAAGGTAAGGATATCAAGCCTGAAAAAGTTAAGAAAAAAAGCAATATAATGAAAAAAGCAATGGAAAATGCCCAGAATTCATCGAGATTGCAAAGTCCCAACAAATAAAATAATATTAGACAATCATAAGTTGGTTTATTTAACTTGTGCCAATACAAAATGGTGGAACGGAGTGTCAATATGGAAAAAATGAGTAGCGCAACAAGAAGAGCGATTGAAAGAAATTACTTTGCAGATAATAGTTGGTTTTGTGATTTTAACGAAACCACTGTTAATGGAATTGGATTTGAAAAAGGAGTCCACAGAAGGGACCCGAGCAGTGTTATTGTAGTAGATGGAACATACTATGTTTATTATACTAAATCAGAGGGGCGTCATGTTGGTTTTCATTCTGGAGACCCATATGCAAAAGTTTTTCCGTGGGATTACTGCGATTTATGGTATGCAACTTCGAAAGATGGTGTAAATTGGGAAGAGAAAGCTATTGCTGTAGCTCGTGGAGAGCAAGGCGAATATGATGACCGAAGTGTATTTACTCCTGAGGTTTTAGCTTATGATGGAAAGGTGTATCTAGTCTATCAAACGGTTCAACATCCATATGTAAACAGAAGTTTTGAAAACATTGCAATAGCAGTGTCGGACAGTCCTTGCGGTCCTTTTGTTAAATCGAAAGAACCTATTTTGACTCCAAGCAAAGACGGCGAATGGGATGGAGAAGAAGACAACCGTTTCAGCGTTGTAAAAAAAGGCAGTTTTGACAGTCACAAAGTTCACGACCCGATTTTGTACCCATTTAAAGGGAAGTTTTATCTATACTATAAAGGCGAGCCTATGGGAGAAGAGCTTTTCATGGGTGGAAGAGAAACAAAATGGGGGGTTGCAATTGCTGATGATATTCTAGGGCCTTACAATAAAAGCGAATATAACCCTGTTACAAACAGCGGTCACGAAACTTGCCTGTGGCAATATAATGGCGGAATTGCAGCTTTCTTAAGAACAGATGGAGTTGAGAAGAATACTCTCCAGTTTGCAGAGGACGGAATTAATTTTGAAATTAAGGCTGTAATTAAACACGGTCCTGAGGCTTGCGGTCCTTTGAGGCAAGAAGAAAGTTTTGATAATCCGTTAAAAGGCATGGAATGGGGTCTTTGCCATGACTGGCAAGATGGCTGGGGATTTATTAAGCGATTTGACATTGATGAAAGACAAAAATCTGTTTTTAATAAAAGAAAAATTTATGAATAAATAAGTAAAGCCTACTGAATAACAAGTT
>CAYJBU010000031.1:0-5543 GCA_964368155.1 uncultured Eubacteriales bacterium
TCGATGAGAGAAATCGTGTTTATGTTAGTGTTTGAACAAATTTGTGTTTCAGGTTATGCTGTGTTGATTGGAAGTTTAGTTGGTTTTGTTTCGTCAAGACTGTTCGTACCACTGATTGAAATCAGTTACGCTGCTACAGAACAATCAATTCCACTTGAAATAGTTGTTAACACCGAAGACAATATAAGAATTTTTGCCGTTATCGGATTTATGATTGCACTTTGCTTGAGTATTATTTCTGTAATGATATCTAGAATGAAAATTGCACAAGCTCTAAAACTAGGTGAAGATTAATATGCAAAGCCATTTTCAAGTTGTTCAGCAGGCAATTAGTAGTTTGAATGAAATGCAAATAATTTGCCTCACAGAAAGGAATGTTACATTAATATGGATAATATAATAATGACTCAAGGCCTAATGAGAGCTTTTCCGATTTCCGAAAAAGAGAGTTTTTTAGCTTTGAAAAATATTAATATAGAAATTCCAAAAGCAAAACTTACAATTCTAAGGGGGCGTTCGGGTTCGGGAAAAACGACACTTATGAATATCTTAGGTGCATTAGACGAGCCCAGTGAGGGAAAAGTGTTTTTTGATGGGCTTGATTTAACTAAGCTGGGAAATGAAAAACGTAGCTCATTAAGGCGCAAAGACATTGGATTTGTTTTTCAATCCGTTGCCCTTATTCCAATTATGACAGCATATGAGAATGTTGAATTTTCGTTGCGACTTGCAGGATATAAAGATAACATGAAAAAAAGAGTTTCTGAATGTTTGCATCTCGTGGGATTAGAGAGCAGAATGAGCCATATGCCACAGCAAATGTCCGGAGGAGAACAACAGCGTGTAGCAATTGCAAGGGCAATGGCGCACAAACCAAAAGTTATTTTTGCAGATGAACCTACAGCAGAATTGGACTCTACAACAGGGTTAAAGGTAATGAAAATGTTCAAAGATTTGTGTTCAAAAGAGGGAATTACAATTATTTTAACAACTCATGACACTGGACTTATGGATTTGGGTGATTTGGTATTTGAATTGGAAGATGGTGAAATAGTAAATGGAACAGAATAACACTCCGATTATCCATTGTGAAAACCTTGTTAAAATATATAAAACATTAGATACAGAAGTTCTTGCATTGCAGGGATTAGAGCTTAGCATTGACAAAGGCGAGCTAATGGCTATTATCGGTAACAGTGGTTCGGGAAAATCAACTTTTTTAAACATGATTGGCGGACTTGATAAACCCTCTGCAGGAAAGTTGTTTGTTGATGGAAAAGATTTGTTTAAGTTAAATGAAGAAGAGTTGGTAAGCTATAAGCGCTCCACTGTTGGATTTGTGTGGCAAAACAACGCAAGAAATTTAATTCCATATCTTACAGCGCTACAAAATGTTCAATTGCCAATGTATTTTGGAAAAGAGAATGAAAAAAAGAAAAGGGCTGAAGAACTCCTTCATTTGATTGGTATGTATCATAGAAAAGACCATCATTTAAATCAGTTGTCAGGAGGCGAACAGCAAAGAATTGCAATAGCAATTGCGCTTGCAAATAATCCTCAAATTTTACTTGCAGATGAACCGACAGGTTCTGTAGATATGAAGACTACTGACTATATTTTAGACGTGTTCAGAAAACTTAACGAAGAACTGGGACTTACAATAGTTATTGTTACCCATGACAGAACACTGTCACAGCGAGTTAAGCGAGTTGTATCAATAAGAGATGGAAAAACCAGCAGTGAATTCCGTATGAAACAAAGTTATGCAGACCAATTAGAAAATTTAGATTCATTGGAAGAAGAGGGTGGAACTCACGAAGAACTAGCCGTTCTTGACCGTGCAGGACGAGTTCAAATCCCTTCGGATATGCTAAATTCAATTGGAATTACAGGAAACAAGTTGAAAATTGAAGTGATTGACGGCAAAATTGTAATTGAAAATCCTGAAGAAAAATAACTTGTTTCTGTATAAACCATATTTTGTGGGCTAAACTACCATTAACAAATTCAAAAAGGTGGTTTAGAGCATGAAAAATGCAAACAATAAAACAAAAAAAGAAAAAAGAGGCCTGTACATTTCATTAGCACTTTGTCTGATTGCGATAACCCTTGCAGCTTGGGGAACTTATGACAGTTTATCAGGGTTTATTGACGAGAACGATCCTAGTTTAGGTGGCGATAAAGATGTGAATATCACAATCACGACACCAAGCCCTTCTCCGATTACCAGTCCTGTACCCAGTCCAAGCGCTGAAGCTTCTCCTAGTCCTGATGGGGATGACCCTGAAGATGTTAACACAGAGGTTATAGAAGAAACACCAAAACCTGAAGCAGTGCAACCTCCTGTGGATAACAGTGCTTCTATCAACGAAACATTCATGTACCCTGTTTCGTCAAAAGAGATTATTGCAGAATATAGTGCTAGTGAGTTAGTTTACAATGAAACCATGAAAGATTACAGAGCACACAAAGGAATTGATTTAAAAGCAAATTTAGGCGATTCCGTTTTTGCTTGTAACAATGGTGAAGTAACAGCGGTATACAAAGACTTGTTACTTGGGAATGTGGTAGTGATTAAGCACGGAGAATACGATTTCTTTTATTGTGGATTAGAAGACAACATTTTAGTAGAAAAAGGTGACACTGTGTCAAATGCAAATCCTATAGGAACAATTGGTGTGATTCCCAGTGAGGCGCACAGCCAACATCTGCACTTGCAAATTAAAAAAGGCGTGGAGTATGTAGACCCTTCGGACTTAGTATTTGAATGATTTTTTGAAGCATGGCGGAACCATAAATTGTTGTATTTAAGTGGTTTCGCCTTTTCTTTTTATATTTGACTATAGAATATTATAGTCAAACCAATACAAAACCCAAACAGACCAGCAGGTAAAAATCCGTTTAACTGCGTTGTCGTCAGTCGCAATAGAGCAACTATTACTCCCTCCTCCGCCTTGTTAAACAAAATTTTACTCTTGCTGTCTTTGTACGTTTTTTGTATTGGTTCGACTATAACAGTGTGAGGGGTGATATTTTGCAAGCAAAGCAAATACAATTTGTTAAAGGAATTGGACCAAAAAGAGCGGAACTCTTCTCAAAATTAGGAGTTTTTACAGATAAAGATCTTCTAGAGTTTTATCCACGCGATTATGAAGATTGGAATACATATACCGATATCGCTGACCTTGAAATTGATAAAATATCAATCATAAAAGCAAGCTTAATCAAGTCTGTTAGCGAGCACAGAATAAGCGGAGGCAAAGTGCTTTACAAAGCGTTAGTTCAGGACGACAGCGGTACTCTGGGTATTACTTTTTTTAATAATCCTTATATTCCAAGGCTGTTAAAAGCCGATGGTTGCTACTACTTTAGAGGCAAGGTGTCGGGCAGAATAGGCGCAAAAGAAATGACTTCCCCTGAATTCTTTGAAGAGAGCAAATTTCCTGGTGTAAATCCAATTTATCCACTTACAAAAGGACTTTCTTCTAAGCAAATTAATACATCGGTGAAGAATTGTTTTTCATATTTAAAAGATGAAAAAGACTTTTTGTCCGAAGAGTTTTTGGTTGAAAATAATTTGTGTTCAAGACGACTTGCACTGAGATGTATACACTTTCCCAAGACCCTTGAGGAGGTCGAGTTAGCAAGAAGAAGGTTGATTTTTGAAGAATTCTTTGTATTGCAATTGGGAATGAGGCGAATTCGAGAAAAAAGCAAAACATATACTTCTCATGTAATAGAGCATAGTCATTTTTCGGACTTCAAGAAAATATTGCCATTTAACATGACAAATGCACAGCTGAGCGCAGTGGATAAATGCATATCTTCTATGAGTATAAAT
Organism: uncultured Eubacteriales bacterium; assembly: GCA_964368155.1. GTDB lineage: Bacteria > Bacillota > Clostridia > Oscillospirales > Acutalibacteraceae > SIG603. The sequence goes on from CAYJBU010000031.1 coordinate 3,842, forward strand.
GAACCGATGAACGTGCTTTTACAAGGTGATGTTGGAAGCGGAAAAACTGCAGTTGCAGCAGCTCTTGCCCACACATGCATCAAAAACGGACTGCAATGTGCGATGATGGCACCTACTGAAATTTTAGCCTCCCAGCATTTCGCATCTCTTAGTAATCTTCTTTTAGATTGTGGAATAACTGTTGCCTTGCTCACTGGGTCAACCACTGCGAAAAACAAAAGGATTACATATGAAAAACTTGCAAACGGTGAAATAGATTTGATTGTTGGAACTCACGCGCTAATTAGCGAAGGCGTTGAGTTTAAAAATCTTGGTTTTGTTATTGCAGACGAGCAACATAGATTTGGAGTAAAACAACGAAGCGCACTTGCACAAAAAGGAAAAAGTCCGCATGTGCTGGTTATGAGTGCAACCCCTATTCCAAGAACTCTTGCGCTGATGATTTATGGTGACTTAGATTTAGTAGTTTTGGACGAATTGCCGATTGGTAGGCAAAAAATTGAGACTTATCTTATCAACAGCGAGAAAAGAATTCGTGCATTCAATTATATTAAACAGCACATAGAAAAAGGTCAGCAGGCGTATATTATCTGTCCTCTTGTTGAGCAAGGAGAGAGCGAAAGGGCAAGCATAGAGAGCTATTATGAGTATTTAACGGGATATTTCCCAAAAGAAATGGTCGGAGTATTGCATGGGAAAATGAAACCGAAAGAAAAAGATGAAGTTATGCAAAAATTCTCTAACAACGAAACAAAAATCTTGTTGTCCACTACTGTGGTAGAAGTTGGGGTTGATGTTCCAAACGCTGTTATCATGCTTATAGAAAATGCTGAAATGTATGGCCTTTCACAATTGCATCAGCTCAGAGGCAGAGTTGGAAGAGGCGAGCATAAATCGACTTGTATCCTGTTGACAGATGCGCAAAATGAAGAAGTAATAAACAGAATGAAGCTTATGTGTAAAACTACAGACGGATTTAAAATAGCCGATGAAGACTTAAAACTTAGAGGTCCAGGAGATTTTTTTGGAAAAAAACAGCACGGATTACCTTCATTGAAAATAGCAGACATGGCTAGTGACATGGATATTTTAAGAGAAGCAAATGTAAGTTGCACAAAAATAATGCAGAGTGACTTTGATATAGAAAAACACCCACTGTTATTAAAGAGGGTAAAAGACTTGTTCTTGGCTGTTGGTAACGAAAACAATGTTGTGATATAATCTAATCATCGTTCTGTATTCTCATTAAAAAATGAAATTATTATTAAAAGACTTTTCTTTTTTACCCATTTGTAGTATAATGTTCAATTAGTATAGCACGTAAGCCCACAAAATCGAAATAAAATTAAAAAACCGCATTGTTGCGGAAGGAGAAAATTATGGATTTTATTAAAAATATCACTTCAACTGTAAACGACACTACACAATACATGATTGAAAGATCAAAAAGAAATGTTGCTATAAACAAACTTACTAATGATATAAAATTAGAAAAGGGCATAGCAGAAAAAGACTACATGGCGCTTGGAAAATATTTCTATAATGTTCTAAGAGACAAGGGTAACGAGGAAACAGAACCTACTTGCCTTGCTATTGATGAATGCGAAAACAGAATTCAAGGATTATTAACAGAACTTCGCGAGATTTACAAAGAAAACGAAGAGAAAAAAGAAGATGTAGCTTGTGAAGAAACTGTTTGTGA
>CAYJBU010000031.1:5643-18496 GCA_964368155.1 uncultured Eubacteriales bacterium
ACAAAGAAAACGAAGAGAAAAAAGAAGATGTAGCTTGTGAAGAAACTGTTTGTGAACAAGAACAAAGCGAATATGAAGAAACACCGCAACAAAATCCAGAAATGCCAATGAGTGAGGAAGAATTACCTTTTGAATAAGAAAAAAATTGCTGTCGGAATGAGTGGCGGAGTGGACAGCTCCGTCACAGCTTTAATGTTGTCGCATCAGGGATATGAAGTTATCGGTGTTACAATGATTTTAAAAGATGCATTTTCAAATGACGACGATATATATAAGGAATCAGAAGATGCTAAAGCCGTTTGCGACAAAATCGGAATAGCGCATTATGTGGTAGATTTTAGAAATAAATTTAAGAAAAATGTGATTGATTATTTTTCGCATGAATATAGCTCAGGCAGAACCCCAAACCCTTGTGTGCGCTGTAATTCTACGATGAAATTTGGTGAAATGCTTCAATTTGCACTGGGGCTTGGTTGTGATGCGATTGCAACAGGACATTATGCTGAAATTGAAGAAAAAAACGGTATGTTTTTCTTAAAAAAAACGAATAGCCCCAAAGATCAAAGCTACTTTTTATACACTCTTACTCAATATCAACTTCAACACGCGCTTTTCCCACTAATCAACATGAAAAAAGAGGAAACTCGTGAGATTGCAGCAAAATATGATTTGCCAGTTGCATTCAAATCCGATAGTCAAGACATTTGCTTTGTAAAAGACGGAGACTATGTTGCTTTTCTTGAAAAAAAATGTGGTTTTTCCCAAAACGAGGGTAATTTCATCGACCAAGATGGAAAAGTTTTAGGGAAACACAATGGGATTTATCGATTTACAGTTGGCCAGAGAAAAGGGCTTGGAATTGCACTTGGCGAGAGAAAATATGTGACAAAAATCAACTGTTGCGATAACAGTGTTTGCTTAGGGGAAAGTGACGGTGGTAACACAAATGTTGCTTATATTGAAAATTCAAATTTCATAAATTTTGAAAAACTGGATGATAAAATGGAAGTCATGGTGAAGACGAGATACAGAGCAAAGCCGACTAAAGCAGTAATCAAACCCAAGGGCGATTTGATTGAAATCCATTTTCTAGAAACTCAAAAATTTATTTGCCCAGGCCAATCTGCTGTTTTTTATAATGATGATTATGTAATCGGTGGCGGAATTCTTGTTTAGTTTAAAAAAGATTTAAGCAAGAAGTCTATATGAGCTCGGCTAGCCTGACCGATATTATTATGCAATACAAGAAAGGGATTACTGATGTCTACACAAATTAAGCGTGAAATTATTTGTCCAAAATGCGCCAAAGAGCAAAGAATGATTATGGTGACGGGTATTAACAATATCCAAAGTCCACAATATAAAGAAAAAATATTAAAAGAGAGCTTCTTTGATTTTAGATGCAAAGGTTGCTCGTATATTTCGCAAATGGTTTATCCTTTGGTTTATATGGATTCAAGAAAAAGTTACATGATTGCATTAACTCCAACTGCAGAAAACGAAGAGGGAGTTGAAACAAATCCTAAAATCAAGGAATTGCTAAAAAGAAAAGTAAAAACAATTGCGGAACTCAAAGAAAAAATCTTGATTTTAGACGAAGGATTAAACGACGTTGCTGTTGAAATGGTCAAAAATTCTTTTTTTGGCATAATCAAAAACACATATAAAGTGGAAAATTTGAAAATGTATTTCAGCCATATCAATGAAGATGGGAATATGGAATTTGCAATTTTTACAGATGAGGACAAGCAGGCAAAATACTATAGCACTAAAATAATGGTTTACAAACAATCTGTCGAAGTTTTAAGAAGTATAAACTATAATTACAAGGAAGAAGACGATTTTTTAAAGGTTGATTTAATGTTTGTCAGACAACTCCTAAAAGACAGAAAAGAAAAACAATAAACTGTTTTTTAGTGTCTAAAATCTCAAAAAAATTAATTAATAATTTAATTTATCATTAGTTCTTGACTTTTCTTGATATATGGTATAAACTGTTATACAGTTAATAACTACTGATTTGGTATACATTTATGAAACGGAGGTGGAAGCACTGTTAGAACTTAGTAATATTTCCAAAAGCTTTGGCAATACGGAAGTGCTCAATGGGGTGAATTTAACAGTTAATCAGGGTGAGTTTGTCACTCTCTTAGGTTCGTCCGGTTGTGGCAAAACCACAACATTAAGACTTATAGCAGGGCTTGAAACACCCGACACTGGAAGTGTTGTTTTGGAGGGTCAAGACATCACAGGATTTAGCCCTAACAAAAGAGATGTAAACACTGTTTTTCAAAGTTACGCATTGTTTCCACATATGAATATCGAGACAAATATCGCGTATAGCTTAAAGGTGAAAGGTGTCGATAAAAGCGAGATTAAAACTCGTGTGAACGAAATGCTTGATTTGGTACAATTGCAAGGATTTGAAAAAAGACTGCCCCATCAACTCTCGGGGGGACAAAAACAAAGGGTTGCAATTGCAAGAAGTTTAATCGCAAGACCAAAGGTTCTTCTTTTAGATGAGCCACTAGGAGCACTAGATTTACAACTTAGAAGGCAAATGCAAGTCGAACTTAAAAAACTGCAACAACAACTTGGAATTAGTTTTATCTATATCACGCATGACCAAGAAGAGGCAATTAATATGTCCGATAGAATTGCAGTTATGCGAAACGGTAATTTTGATCAAATTGGAACGCCAAACGAGATTTACGACTGTCCAAAAACTGCCTATACTGCAAGTTTTGTTGGAAGTTCAAATATTATTACTGGCACTGCAAAGGTGAATGGTGATGTTGTGCAAGTTCAAAATAAAAGTGGATTTGTCGAAGTTTTAAAAAGAGATTTTGATATAAAAGATGGACAAACTGCTACTGTTGCCATTAGAAGCGAAATGGTTGAGCTTAAAAGAGAATCACAAAGTGGTTTTGAAGCAGTGGTTTCTCAAAAGAGTTTTAATGGTGGAATGCTTAGAATTAGCGTTGATGTCGGCAGTGAAGAGATTATCGCAAGTCGTCACGGCATTGATTCCGACATAGCGGTGGGAGAGAAGATTTTTGTAGATTTCGACATGCAAAACGCTGTTTTGGTGGAGGATAACCGATGAAAAATTCTCTTAAGAAACGAGGAGGCATTTATCTTCTTTGGGTGTTGCCAATTTATGTTTTTACTATTGTTTTTGTTTTTTTGCCGTTGGTGTACATGATTATTTTCAGTTTCAGAGTAGATGTTGATGAGATAGGTCAATATACACTTGAAAACTACATGAACATTTTTGAACCTGTGTACCTTAAAACGTTTTGGGAGTCCTTAAAACTTGCATTCCTGTGTACGTTTTTTGTGTCTTTAGTAGGGTACCCAATGGGGTATTTTATTTCAAGACTGTCGGATAAATGGAAAAACGTGGCAGTAATGCTTGTTATGATACCTTTTTGGACTAGCTCGTTAATTCGCCTTTACGGTTGGATTATTTTTTTCAGAAGCAACGGAATTCTAGACTCCGCTCTTATGGGAATGGGGGTCACCGACGAACCCCTCAAACTGCTTTACACCTACCCTGCAGTTGTGGTTGGAATGGTGTATGCTCTTTTGCCTTTTATGATTTTTTCCGTGTATTCAAGCGCAGAAAAACTAGATTGGAGCTTGATGGAAGCATCAAGAGATTTAGGTGCTGGGAAGTTTAGAGCATTTTTTACCGTTGCATTTAAACTCACATTACCCGGATTACTCTCGGGAGTTATTCTTACCTTTATTCCGTCTATGGGTTTGTTTTTTATAGCAGACTTATTGGGTGGAAACAAAATTGTTTTGGTGGGTACGCTAATTCAAGAACAGATGACCAGTGCAAGGAATACACCTTTTGCGGCAGCGCTTTCCGTTGCACTTCTAATACTAACAAGTCTGATGATTTTCGGTTACAAAAAATTATTCGGAACAAAAGATTTAGAAGGATTAGTTTAAGGGTATTAATTTTAATAGAAAACAAGAAAACATAGAAAGGATGAACAATTACATGAAAAAACTTACTACTTTCCCAAAGTTTTATATTTTTCTATTACTCATAATTATGTATGTTCCAATAGCACTTGTAATTGTATACTCCTTTAATGATAGCAAGATTAACGCAATTTGGGAGGGCTTTTCCCTTAAATGGTATGCAGAACTTTTTGCAGATGAGTCATATTTTGAAGCTTTGATTAATAGTATTATTTTGGCAGTTTCAAGTAGTGTCAGTGCAGGGGTCATCGGCACTTTGGGTGCATATGGCATGAGAAAAGTAAAACTGCGCTCAAAGGGTGTGATTGAATATATTTCCACTTTGCCTATAATGATTCCTGAGATAATTTTAGGAATGGTTTTTCTTGCTTTTTTCTCGCTCATTGGAATGCGATTTGGCCTAACCACTTTAATAATCGGACACACAACATTTTGTGTTCCATATGTTTTTTCGCAAGTCAACGCAAGATTAGTAGGGCTTGATAAAAGCCTTGAGGAATCAGCGCTAGACTTGGGCGCAAGCCAGTTTCAGTCATTTAAAGATGTTATTTTACCATTAATTTCGCCGGCTATTGCATCGGGAATGTTATTATCGTTTGCTATGAGTTTCGATGATGTAATCATAAGCGTTTTCGTGACGGGTGTTAATGTTAACACACTGCCACTTAAAATATATACACAACTAAAAACAGGGCTTAGCCCCAAAGTAAATGCATTGTGTAGCTTGATGTTTGTTGCAACAATTATTCTATGTTTGCTATCTGCATTTATTGCGTCAAAATCAAAAAAAGGAGAATTGGACAAATGAAAAAAATAATTACATTATTAGTGTCTGCGGCACTGATTGCAGGAGCTTTTTCTGCATGTGCGCCAGCTGCAGAAGAAAGAGAAATGAACCTATATACTTGGGAGGGAATGTTCCCACAAACAGTATTAGACGGTTTTGAAGAAGAAACAGGAATTAAAGTGAATTACAATAACTTTGATTACAACGAAACTATGCTTGAGAAGCTTAAAACAACCGAGGGCGGAGATTATGACTTGGTTATAGCTGACGATTATATTATCGAAACAATTATTCAAGAAGGTCTTGCACAAAAATTGGACGCTTCTAAAATCCCAAATATAGGCAATGTAAATCCTATTTATCAAGCACCATATTATGACCCAACAGATGAATATACTGTTCCACATGGGGTTGGAATTTTATCGTTAGTTTACAATCCAGATGCAGTTGACCTTGAAATCACATCATATGCTGATTTATGGGACGAGAGTTTAAAATCTTCTATTGGTGTTCTTGGAAATCCACGCGTTGTAACTGGAATTACACTTATGTCAATGGGCGAAAGTTTAAACACTGAAGATGTTGCGACTATTGAAGCAGCAGGCGAAAAACTACTAGAATTAGCTCCTAATATCAGACTTATTAAAGATGACAGCATTCAAAACGACTTGCTTTCAGGTGAAATTAATGCAGGTTTAATGTATACTTCACAAGCTACACAAGCGATGATTGCTAATCCTGACCTTGAAGTTGTTTATGCAGAAGAGGGAACCGGTTTTGGAATTATTGGGCAATTCATCCCATCTCAAGCACCTAACGCAGACGAAGCGCACGAGTTTATCAACTATATTCTTCAACCTGAAATCGGCAAAGAATGTTTTGAATATTTGGGATATTACTGCACAAACCAAGCAGCAGATGATTTAATTTCAGATGAGTATAAACCTTTCTTAACATTGCCTGACTATATTGACCCTGAAGGCATGGAGATAATGGAAAATGTTAGTGACGAAGCACTTGAAGCACACAATAAAGTGTGGACAGCGTTTAAAGATGCAGCAGAATAATAAAAAATTTGCTTAAATTAATTTATAATGGAGTGGCTTTTAGCCACTCCAAACCATGAGGTGTTCAATGAAAAATTTCGTAAAACCGCGCCCTGAATTTCCAAAAAGAGCAGTCATAACAGCTGGCATGCCATATGGCGATAAACTATTGCATTTTGGTCATGTCGGAGGAATGATTGTTCATGCTGATACTTTTGCAAGATTTATGCGTGACAGAATTGGAAAAGATAATGTAATTTTTGTTTCGGGAACAGACTGCTATGGAAGCCCTGCTTTAGAGGGCTATCGTAAGAGTGGTTTTGAGGGAACAATTCAGGAGTATGTAGGAGCAAATCACGAAAAACAAAAGCAAACTTTAAAAGATTTTCAAATTGATTTCAACCTTTTCGCTGCGTCCGGTATGGGTGAAGCTGTTGATATGCATAAGGAAGTTTCAAATGAACTTTTCCAGAAATTATACGAAAACGGAAGTCTTTCAAAGGATTCCACTCCGCAATTTTTTGATGAAAAAGCTGGGGTGTTTTTAAATGGCAGACAGGTAATGGGAAAATGCCCGTTTGAGGGTTGCTCTTCTGAGAAAGCGTATGCAGACGAATGTTCATTGGGACATCAATATTCGCCTGACGAATTAATTGAACCTACTTCAACCTTGAGTGGAAACACTCCAAAACTTGTTAATGTTGAGAACTGGTATTTTTCACTAGAGAAATATATAGATGCATTGACACAAGCTTGTGAAAACGAAAAAAGAAACGGAAATACTCGCAAGAGTATCATAAGAGCGATTGAAGAATTTTTGAAAAAACCTGTGATTTATGTTCAAAAAACTCAAATTGATGATTTGGAATCTGTTTTAGGGAAATTCCCAGCACACGAGTTAATCAACGAAGAGAAGAAGCCCTCCTATACTTTTGTTTTTGAATCATTGTCGGACCGAGATAAAGCAAGAGAAGTATTGAAAGAAGAGGGAATTCGTTTTAGAACCGGAAAAACTCTTGTCCCTTTCAGACTTTCTGGCAACTGCGAATGGGGTGTTCCTGTTCCAAGTATCGAGGGATTGGACAATCTTACATTCTGGGTTTGGCCTGAATCTCTTTGGGCACCAATTTCTTTTTCAAGACAATATTTGAAAAATATTGGAGCGAGTGAAAATGAATGGGAAAATTGGTGGAAAGCCGAGGACTCAAAAGTTTATCAATTCATTGGAGAAGACAATATATATTTCTATGCAATTGCAGAAATGGGAATGTTTATTTCTTATTTTGCAGAAAACAAAGACGAAGTTTTTAACTGGAAGAAAACAAATCTTCCACAAATTGTTGCAAATAAGCATATTTTGTTTATGGACAAAAAAGCTTCTTCTTCAAGCGAAATTAAACCTCCAATGGCACAAGAACTACTAAATTTCTATACAAGCGAACAATTGAGAATTCATTTTTTGAGCTTAGGTCTTGCAAACAAAAATGCAAGTTTCAAACCAAATGTTTATCTGCCTGAAAATGAAAGAGAGTCGAAAGACCCAGTTCTTAAAGAAGGTAATTTGCTTACCAATGTCTTTAACCGCTTGGCTCGTTCTTGTTTTTACACAACGCAAACATATTTTGATGGTGTAATGCCAACAGGCACAGTTAGCGAAAAAGTAGTAAAAGAGAGCGAAAAACAAATTTTTGAATTTGAAAGACATATGTATAATCACGATTTCCACAGATTAACATATGTTCTTGATGAATATATTCGTTATATGAACAAGCTTTGGTCTGCAAACATCAAGCAAGCAGAAAAAGAGAATGATAACGAGCTTCGTGCGCAAACTCTTGTGGATTGCTTCCACGGAGTTAGGGTTGCGACTACTCTGCTTCATTCAATCGCACCCACAGGTTGTGAAATGCTAAGAGAATACCTTGGCGTGGACGAGAGACTTTGGGACTGGGAATTTATTCTTGAGCCACTTTCGTTTTTCTGCAAAGAAAATCACAAATTAAAATTCCTTGAACCACGAGTAGACTTTTTCAGCAAACATCCAAGCCAATTTGCAGAACAAGAATAAACACCATAATGCATAGAAATAATGGAGTGGAGTACTAATATGACTTTTTATGAGATAACCGAAAAAGATAGAGAATTGATTGATGCCGCGATGAAAGTTATGAGAGATTGTTTTGATGATGGTGTTTATCATCACACAGTTGGAGCAGCTCTTTTGTGTAAAAGCGGTAAAATTGTAACTGGCATTAATTGCTACGCAATTCATGGTTCTTGTGCAGAATATATCGCTATTGGAAAGGCAATTACACAGGGTGAAAGAGAATTTGACACTATAGTTGCAGTTCACGAACACGCCCTGAATAATGTGTATCCTCCTTGTGGAAATTGCAGACAATTGATGATTGAATATGCACCGAACATCAAAGTAATAGTCAATGATGATGACGGAAACTTGACTAAAGTTTCAATAAAAGACCTCCTACCATTTGCATGGCAAGAGGTTGTGGTGTAAAAATTTCTTGATAAACCAAATTAAGGATAGTTTTAATTTTTTGAGAATAGCAGTAATGCTAGACCAGAAAAATTTAGGACTATCCTTTTTTAGCTTTGCAATTTATTTGTTGTTCAAAAACACATCTTGATTTTTCGCTGGGCTGGTTCTGCCGTCGAGATTAGGGTAATATCTACCAAGTGCAGCATATGCAATTTCTATATCTTCTTTAACTTCAAGCTCCGAATACGCCCCTACAGTCACCATGTCACATTCTCGAATTGTGTTATAGACAAAGTTAAGACCGACATAGGGAGTGCACCTGCCCGCAGCGAATGGTTTTATCGTCATTACAGGTTTTTTTGCATTGTTTATAACTTTTGATATATATTCAATCTCAACTTGCATTAAAAATCCCATACAGTTATAAATTTGTATGTAGGTTTGAATGTCGTAATTGCTCAAATCCGAATAAATCAAAACTTCAGGCATATGAGCAGAAAGTCCCGGTATCATCCCTGCATCTCTTATCATTTTTGTATAGTCGTCAATTCTGTGTATCACTTTTTTGTTTTTATCCACTAGTTGTTCGACACTGGAGTGATGAAGCATACAAATTTTCGCCCCGTTTTTTTTGCATAAATCAAATGTCCTTTGAGCATTTTGTCTCGCTGTAGGACTATCGTCTACATCAACTATAGGTGTGTCAATTATGGTAATTTCTTTTGCAAATTTTTGCTCTGCTTCTTTGACAGCGTTTAGCATAATTGGATTAGTTCCAAACAAACCCATAATTGCGTCTATGTCATTCTTGAGATACTCTTCTATAACAGGCATGAACGCCTCTTTGTTATTGAATTTGTTTTTTATCATGGTGTCGGCTGCGTTGCTTGTGTGGCTGTAACCACAAAACCAGTTGCTACCAATTAACATTCTTGGGAGAGAGAGGTTTTCGACTAGCGTTCTTGGAAATTTTCTGTTATCCATTAATATGACCTCCTTAATTTTGGTGAATTGCCCCTATCAACTAGATTATTTTGCATGTTTTAATTGTATCAAACTTTACATGGAAATACAATTGTTATTATTGCAAAAATCTATGATATATGGTATAGTGAAAATCACAACAAACAATAATTTGCTTGGCTGATTTATTACAGGTTCGATTGTTTCAGCCGGAGATAGTAGAGGAATTACTGTGCACAAAATAAGCAACATACAGAAATATTCGGTCCACGATGGCGAGGGAATTAGGACTACAGTCTTTTTTAAAGGTTGTCCATTGTCATGCAAGTGGTGTCACAACCCAGAAACGCTTTCGTATAAAAAACAACTCTTATTTTACAAAGATAGGTGTGTTGACTGTAAAATTTGCAGAAAATTTGATTGCTCAGTTTGCGTTGCTTGTGGAAAATGTGTAGAGTGTTGTGCGTATGATGCAAGGGAAATTCTCGGTAAAGATTTCAGCGTGAAAGAACTTATAAAAGAACTTGCTAAAGATTTGATTTTTTACGAAACTTCGGGTGGAGGAGTTACACTTTCGGGCGGAGAAGTAATGACGATGAACATGGATTTTATCGAAAAATTGCTTACCGAGCTTACAAATTTGGGAATAAGAATTAATATTGATACTTGTGGATATGCACCATTCGAGAATTTTTTGAGGGTGTTGCCTTATACAGAGTGTTTTTTATACGACATTAAAATAATGAACTCTGATATGCATAAAGTTTATACAGGAGTTCACAACGAATTGATTTTAGAAAATCTGATAAAACTTTCAAGAGAAAATGTTTTAATTGATATAAGAATTCCGATTATTAAGAACATAAGTGGAACGAGCGAAAACATAAGCGGTATAATCGAGTTCTTGACAAATCATGCAATAAAACCTAATAAAATATATTTACTGCCATATCACAACACAGCAAAAGGAAAGTATGAAAAACTTGGAATTGAGTCTAACTTGTTTGAAAAGCCAACAAAAGTGGAGCTTGAAGAATATCTTCAAATGCTTATACTTGCAGGCTTCAACGCCTGTATTACGCAATTTGAGTAATGAAAGAGGGAATTAGCGATGGCTACTCATGGAATAAATGAGCGCGTGCAAAAATTAAGAAAGCAAAGCGTTGAAACTCCAGCTAAAATTGATTTAGAGCGTGCCAAAATTGAAACAGAGGTCTATAAAAAATATCTTGGAACAGTTTCAACTCCTGTGCTTCGAGCACTGGTTTTAAAAGAGTATTTTAAGAAAAAAACACTTTATATAGGTGAGGGAGAGTTAATTGTTGGGGAAAAAGGGTGCTCCCCACAATCTGCTCCTACTTTCCCTGAACTTTGTTGTCATTCGATAGAAGACATGGAAGTTATGAGAAACAGAGATTTGATTAGTTTTTGTGTTTCTGATAACGATATGGAAGTGCAAAAAAACGTAATAATTCCTTTTTGGAAAGAAAAATCTTTGAGAAATAAAATTATCGAAAACATGACACAGGAATGGAAAAATTCATATGAGAGTGGAATTTTTACCGAGTTTATGGAGCAACGAGGTCCGGGTCACACTGTTTGCGACGATAAAATTTATCGAAAAGGCTTTCTCGATTTTAAGGATGAAATTTCTCAAGCTATAGCTAATCTTGATTTCATCGGCGACCCTGAAGCTTTCTCAAAAAAAGAACAATTGGAAGCTATGAGCATCACCTGTGATGCAGTGATGATTTTGGGTGAGCGATACAGCAATTACGCAAGTGAGCTTGCAGAAAAAGAGCTTGACCCAATAAGAAAAAATGAATTAATGCAAATCAGTAACAACTGTAAAATAGTTCCGTCACAAAAACCGACAACGTTTTGGCAAGCAATTCAGCAATATTGGTTTGTACACATAACAGTCACTGCAGAACTTAATCCGTGGGATGCTTATTCACCGGGTAGACTTGACCAACACTTAAATCCATTTTTTGAAAATGATGTCGAATGTGGCATTTTAGACAGCGATAAAGCTTTAGAATTGCTGGAGTGTTTGTGGGTGAAGTTCAACAATCAACCAGCTCCTCCCAAAGTAGGAATTACACTTAAAGAGAGCAGTACCTACACAGATTTCGTCAACATTAACACTGGGGGAATTGCAAAAGACGGAACAAACGGAGTAAATTCAGTTAGCTATCTTATATTAGAGTGTATGGACGACATGAAGTTGTTGCAACCTAGCTCAAATGTGCAAATCAGCCGAAAAACTCCAGATAAATTCTTGCATTCCGCCTGTGAGATTTCAAGAAAAGGGTGGGGACAACCTGCGTTTTACAACACAGAAGCAATAGTCCAAGAATTAATCAACAGCGGAAAAACTCTTGAAGATGCGAGATGTGGGGGCTCGAGTGGATGCGTAGAAGTTGGAGCTTTTGGAAAAGAGTCTTACATCTTAACAGGCTATTTTAACTTGCCAAAAATATTTGAACTTACGCTCAACAATGGTTATGACACAGTTTCTCAAAAGCAATTGGGACTAAAACTTGGATTTGGTACAGATTTTTCCTCATATGACGAACTGTGGGAGGCATATAAAAAACAAATTGACCATTTCTTGAAGATTAAAATCCACGGTAACAATGTAATTGAAAGAATTTACTCAAAGTATATGCCTGTTCCGTTTCTCTCGGTTATCACAGACGACTGCATTGCAGAGGGGAAAGACTACAACTCTGGTGGTGCAAGATATAACGTCACATATATTCAAGGCGTTGGGATTGGCACAATTTCTGACTGTTTAGCAGCTATAAAATATAATGTTTACGATAACAAAAAAATTTCAATGCATGAGATAATGCGTGCGATTGAGGCGAATTTTGTTGGATTTGAGCAGATTTTAAACTTACTGAAAAACAAATCTCCAAAGTATGGAAACGATGACGATTATGCAGATTATCTGATGGTAGATGTGTTTGAATACTACAGAAACGCAGTTAAAAAATACAAAAACACCAAAGGCGGGAATTACTCTGTGAATATGTTGCCGACCACCTGCCATGTGTATTTTGGCGAGGTTATGACTGCTAGCGCAAATGGAAGATTGGCAAAAAAACCTGTTTCAGAGGGGATTTCTCCCGAAAAAGGAGCAGATGTAAACGGTCCGACTGCTGTGATTAAATCAGCCTCTAAAATGGACCATTTAACCACTGGTGGAACGCTTTTAAATCAAAAATTCACACCAGACACACTCAAAGGACAAATGGGTTTAATCCACATGGGTAATTTAGTCAAGTCGTATTTTACAATGGACGGACACCACATCCAATTTAACGTAATTGATGCAAAAACCTTGAGAGAGGCGCAAAAAAATCCTAATGAGTACAAAGATTTAATTGTACGTGTAGCAGGATACAGCGACCATTTTAGAAACTTGTCAAAAGAGTTGCAAGACGAGATTATTGAAAGAACTGAGCAGAAATTCAGTTGAATAAAGTAGCATAACAAATCTGTCACATCTTCAATCGTATTTTTACAATTTGTATAATACGACAGATGTGACAG
>CAYJBU010000032.1:0-17974 GCA_964368155.1 uncultured Eubacteriales bacterium
ATTTCAGTGAACCAACCGACAAAGATGTTTTTATCTTTGCTTGGTGTGCTTGGGAATGTTACTATTCCGTTTTTATTGGTTTCTACCTTAATTTCGGTCGTGCTATTGTTACTGCTTCCACCTTGCAAGTTAAATGTTATTTCGTATATATCTACATAATTTACTGATACATCTACATTTTTTGCTGGCATTTTGAATTTTACTGTAGCGGTTGTCGCACTTCCCTCGACTATTGTTAGTCCGTCGAGTCCGCTCCAACTCATAAATTCTTTGCCGTCCACAGTATTTGCTGTAAGAGTTACTGTTTCTTCCATTTTAGCTGATACAGGGTTTGCTGTTCCATTTGTTACGTTTATGTTGTATATCACGTCTTCATATAAAGCAGTTACATCAACCTTTTTTGCTGGCATTGTGAATTTAACTGTTGCAGTTGCTACATTTCCCTCGACTATTGTAATTCCATCGAGTCCGCTCCAACTTGTAAATTTTTTGCCATCTATTGCATTTGCTGTGAGGGTTATTGTTTCGTCTTCTTTTGCAAATGCTTGACTTACTGTTCCATTTGTGATTTCAATTTGATAAACGATAGGTAAATCTCCCAATACAGGATATGGCTCTGTGCTTACTTTCGCCCAATTTGAAAACTCTACTGTGTTTCCGTTTGTTTCTTCAGCGCTCACCCACTCATTTAGTTTTACTAGCAAATCATTGCTGTCTTGCATTTGAGCATCTGACATTGGAATTGTTCCTTTTGTGTTTGCTGTGTCGTTTCCAATTCCAGAAGTTGCAGTTGTGTTTAGGTAGTACAAGTATTCATTAACACTATAATCTAAGACTTCGTCGTAACCGATAACACCGCCTACAAAATTTTCACCATATACACCAGTTGCACTGACATTTCCGACATTATAGCAGTTTTCAACTCCATAATAATTATAACCAGCGACACCTCCTACAAATACTCCATCATTTCCTGTAGCAACAACTTCTCCCTTATTGTAGCTGTTATATAAAATATCATTTTCTCCTACAATACCACCAACATAATCACTACCTGTTACTTTTCCGATATTGTATACATTGTATACCATATTGTCATTATCTCCTACAACTCCGCCAACATCGTAATCTCCTGATATATTGCCAGCATTGAAAGAGTTAAAAATCTCACCACTATTGTATCCTACTACACCGCCAACATTTTCAGTTTCGCTACCTACTTCGCCTGTGTTGTAACAATTATCAATAGCACCTGAATTATACCCTACAATTCCGCCTGCATTGTTTTCATAGGTATGAACTTGTGCAGTTGATGAACAATTTGTAACTAAGCCGATATTATAGCCTACGACTCCAGCTACATCTTCCATTCCAATAATGTGTGAATTAACAATGTGAACGTTTTCAACAGTAGCATTTTTTTCCGTATAACCAAACAATCCTTGATACTCTAATGGAATCCCGCCAATAAAAACACCACTGATTTCATTATCATTTCCGTTGAATTTTCCGTCAAAAGGATCGCTTTCAGTTCCTATAGCTTGCCAGCTGTTCCAGAAGTTTACCCAATTTGACATTTGGTTTCCTGTTCCTGAATATCCGTCGATATTTGCTGTGGTCAAGTCAAACTCTGTATTTGCTTTTAGTGTGACTGTTTTTCCGTCATATGAATTAGGCAGAATTAACTGTCCGTTTTCGTCTGTCAATGTTCCGTTTACCGACGAGGCGAACCAAGCAAGACCTTTAACTGTGTTGATGGTCAAGTTGCCGTCTGTATCTAACACATAATCTTCATCTAAAATCGCTGTGTTAGCGAATGTTACCCATAGGTTTTCAGTAATTAACTCAGTGAAAGGTTCTCCGAATATTGGGTATGCGTTTGCTTCACCTTTCCATGTTAATATTCCTAGTTCGTTGATAGCTTTTACTCCGTAATTCAAAGTTTCAACAAATTCAGAGGATTTCATTTCGCTTTCGGTCATGGCTATAGTCATAAAATTATCGCTTTCAAGAGAGCCGTTTCCAACGCTTGCGCTACTGTCTAGGTAGTAACAATTCTCAATTAAGTTATCACTATTGCTACCTACTATACCGCCAGCTTTATGATTTCCACCTGCTCCGATAGCAAAAACTTTTCCGACATTATAGCAGTTAATGACTTCTGAGTCATTTTCTCCTGTTATTCCACCGACATATGCATATTCGTTTAATGTTGCGGTAACTTCACCCAGATTATAGCTGTTCATAACAGTGCCTTCATCGTTGTTGTCACCGACTATTCCGCCGACATAGTCTTCACCTAAAATTTGTGAGTCGCTGTATACATTTGATACATATCCATAAGACACTCCGACTATTCCACCGACATCATTATCACCGATTATGTGTGAATTTACCACACCTACATTTGTAATTTCACCACTTGAATACCCAAACAAACCTTGATAATCATTACTTGGCAAATTGATATATATTCCGCTGATTTCATTGCCATTTCCGTTGAACACTCCATAAAAGCGATTCTCATCTGTTCCAATTGCTTGCCAGCTGTTCCAGAAGTTTACCCAATTTGACATTTGGTTTCCTGTTCCTGAATATCCGTCGATATTTGCTGTGGTCAAGTCAAACTCTGTATTTGCTTTTAGTGTGACTGTTTTTCCGTCATATGAATTAGGCAGAATTAACTGTCCGTTTTCGTCTGTCAATGTTCCGTTTACCGACGAGGCGAACCAAGCAAGACCTTTAACTGTGTTGATGGTCAAGTTGCCGTCTGTATCTAACACATAATCTTCATCTAAAATCGCTGTGTTAGCGAATGTTACCCATAGGTTTTCAGTAATTAACTCAGTGAAAGGTTCTCCGAATATTGGGTATGCGTTTGCTTCACCTTTCCATGTTAATATTCCTAGTTCGTTGATAGCTTTTACTCCGTAATTCAAAGTTTCAACAAATTCAGAGGATTTCATTTCGCTTTCGGTCATGGATATAGTCGTAAAGTTATCGCTTCCAAGAGAGCCAATTCCAACGCTTGCGCTACTGTCTAGGTAGTAACAATTCGCTACATATCCATCATCATTGCTACCTACTATTCCGCCAACTTCATGATATCCATCTGCTCCGATAGCAAAAACTTTTCCGACATTATAGCAGTTAATGATTTCGGAGTAATTATATCCAGTTATTCCACCGACACAAGCTTCTTCGTTTAAAGTTGCAGTAACTTCACCCATATTATAGCTGTTTATAACAGTGCCTTCGTTGTATCCAACTATTCCGCCGACAAAGTCTTCACCTAAAATTTGTGAGTTGCTGTATACATTTGATATATATCCATAAGATTCTCCGACTATTCCGCTAACATCATCATAACCGATTATATGTGAATTTACCACGCCTACATTTGTGATTTCACCTTCTAAATACCCAAACAAACCTTGATCACTTTCATTCGGTAAATTAATATACACTCCGCTGATTTCGTTACCGTTGCCATTGAACGAACCAGAAAAATATCCAGTTTCACCATCTCCAATCGCTTGCCAGCTGTTCCAAAAGTTTAATGAATTAGACATTTGGTTTCCTGTACCTGAATATCCGTCGATATTTGCTGTGGTTAAGTCAAATTCTGTATCTGCTTTTAGTGTGACTGTTTTTCCGTTATATGAATTAGGTCGAATTAATTGTCCGTTTTCGTCTATCAAAGTTCCGTTTACAGACGAGGAGAACCACGCAAGACCTATTACTGTGTTTATTGTCAAGTTGTCATCTGTATCAAGCTCGTAGTCTATACCATTAATTGCAGTTCTTGCAAGTTTGTCCCACTCGTTTAATCTTGGAGTTAAGGCTACTCCATGTACAGGGTAAGACGAAGAAGAAATCCATGTGTTGTAATCTGCAGAGTTTTCATTTTCTACCCATTCGTTGAGCGTGTCTACAAATGCAGATGACTTCATGTCAGTTTCAGACATTTCTAAAGTTTTCATCGGGTCATAATCTTCGGTACCAATACCTTTCGGTGCCGAGCCATTGAGATAGTAGCAATTTACTACTACATTATCAAAATTGTATGCAACTATTGAACCAATTAAGGAGTCGGCACCACTTTCGTCAGCAACAATATTTCCCACGTTATAGCAGTTTTTTATGACTCCGTTATTTTCGCCCACTATTCCGCCTGCTTTAGCACTAGGTTCATCGTTTATGATGATATCGCCCATATTATAGCAGTTAGTAATAATAAATTCATTGCTTCCGGTTATTCCCCCTATAGTTGGTTCGTCAGGATTATCTCCAATTGCAATATCTCCCATATTAAAGCTATTGGATATGGAACTATGACTATATCCTGCTATTCCACCTACTTTATCATTACCAATTACTTGAGCATAGTTGAATACATTTGAAATGCTACCACCTGCATCCCCAACTATTCCTCCTACGCTGCTATAACCTATTATGTGTGAATTCACTACACCTACATTTGTGATGTCACCCTCGGAATACCCGAACAAACCTTGGTTAGATGTATTAGGTAAATTGATATACACTCCACTTATTTCATTGCCATTTCCGTTGAACACACCATAAAAAGATTTCTCCCAATCAGTTCCAATTGCTTGCCAACTGTTCCACTCGTCAATGTTTTGTCCCATTTCGTTTCCACTGCCAGTGTAGTTTACTATTCCTGCCTTGGTCAAGTCGAACTCTGTATCTGCTTTTAGTGTGACTGTTTTTCCGTTATATGAATTAGGTCGAATTAATTGTCCGTTTTCGTCTATCAAAGTTCCGTTTACAGACGAGGCAAACCACGCAAGACCTTTTACTGTGTTTATTGTCAAGTTGTCATCTGTATCAAATTCGTAGTCTATACCATTATTTGCAGTTCTCGCAAGTTTAATCCACTCGTTTACAGGTATCTCATATTTTTCACCGTACACAGGATATCTTGAGCCCGACGCCCATGTGTAATACTCTTCAGAATTTTTAGTTTCCACCCACTCGTTAAGCTTGTCTACAAATAAAATTGACTGCATGTCAATTTCAGACATCTCCAATGTTTTGGTCGCATCATAATCTTCGTCGCCAATGCCTTTATCTGCAGTTCCTACTAGGTAGTAGTTATTTGCATATATCGAAGGGGAACTATCCACGCTGTGATTATTGCCTGCTATCGCACCTACACCGTTACTGCCTGTTATTCTGCCTGTGTTATAGCAGTTTTCAACTGTAACTCCTGCCGCTGAAACGTCGCCTAATATACCACCAACATAATGATCACCATCAATATCACCGGTATTGTAGCAATTCAATATATCGTCACCAAACAGACCCCCTGCAATACCTCCGATGTTAGTATTACCTTTAACAGTAGCAGCGTTATACGAATTTATTACGTTGTTAGCAGCAAAACCTACAACACCGCCGACATTATTATAACCGATTATATGCGAGTTTACCACTGAGACATTGGTGATTTCACCCATGGAATATCCGAACAAGCCTTGGTCATTTGTATTAGGCATATTAATATAAATTCCGCTGACTTCATATCCATTTCCGTTGAATGTTCCTTTGAATTGTTTTTCGTAACTTGCAATCGCTTGCCAACTGTTGAGTTCATTAACAGTGTCAGCCATTTGATTTTCTTCACCTATTGCAGAGCCATATCCCTCAACCAATCCTGTGTCGAGGTTAATGTCGCCTGACAAACGGACTATTTTATCAGCATATGTATTAGCTGGTATAGCATCTCCGTTTTGATCAATCAATGTTCCGTTGACTGACGAGGCAAACCACGCAAGTCCTTTTGCATTGTGAATTGTCAAGTTGTAGTTTGAATCAAGTTCGTAATCTTCACCCAAACGCGCTGTGTTAGCGAGTTTTATCCAACTATCTATTATTACTTCATGTTTTTCACCGAATACAGGGTATGTTGCGCTCGAAGTCCATGTGTTAAAATCTTCAGAATCTTTGGTTTCCACCCAATTGTTGAGTGAACTTAACAATAAATCTCCTGTCATTTCGCTTTCAGGCATAACCAAGGTTGTTGTCGAGTCATATGCTTCGTTGCCAATACCTAACGTTGTCGTGTCTTCGAGGTAGTAGTTTGAAATTATCGCATGAGAATCATCGGTGATGTCGTATTCCCCTACTATTGCACCAAAATAATTATTGCCTGTTATTTTGCCTGTGTTATAGCAGTTTTCAACTTTACTTTCCGCAAATAAAACATCACCCGCTATACCACCGACTGTTTTATTCCCATTGATATCACCGGTATTGTAGGAATTCAATATATCGCTTCTCCGCAGGTTCCCCGCAATTCCTCCGACGTTAACAAACCCTTCAACCGTTGCGGCGTTATACGAATTTATTATGTTATTTTCAGAATTACCCACAACTCCGCCGACATAATAATTACCGATTATATGTGAGTCAACCACTCCAATATCGTTGATTTCACCCCTGGAATCCCCAAACAAACCTTGGTAATATTTTTCGGGCAAATTAATATACACTCCACTTATCTCGTTTCCGTTGCCGTTAAAAGTTCCTAGGAATTCATTTCCATCAATTCCAATCGCTTGCCAGCTGTTGATTTCATTAACAGTGTCAGCCATTTTGTTTTCTTCACCTATTGCAGAGCCATATCCCTCAACCAATCCTATGTCAAGGTTAATGTCGCCTGACAAACGGACTATTTTATCAGCATATGTATTAGCTGGTATAGCATCGCCGTTTTCGTCAATTAAAGTTCCATTTACAGACGAAGCAAACCACGCAAGACCTTTTGCTGTGTTGATGGTCAAATTGCTACTTGTATCTAATACATAGTCAGTGCCTAACTGTGCAGCATTTGCAACATCTACCCATGTTGAAAATGTTGCAGTGACAGGGTCTATCGCTCCTTTCAATATTTCGTCTTTCTCGTTATTCTCAGTGTTTGCATTGTTTCCACCACCGATTAACTCAGTTTCCTCTCCCACAACACTCATCAATAGTTGAGGTTGCACCAAAGCAAACATCATTACTATTGACATTAGTAATGAAATGACTTTTCTCGAATTTTTCTTCATGATTAATAACCGCCTTAATAAAATTTAATAGACTTCCAAGTTTTAAAATATACTAAAAATAATGTCAGAATTCTACAAAATAGTATTCTAACCCTGTTATTGTTTATTTTACATTATTAGAAAATAAATGTCAAGAAATAAATCCCAGAAAATCGCTTTTATTTTAATTATACTAACAAAAAGTGGGGACTGTTGCATTAAGGTGAAAAGCCTCCATATGGGGCGGAAAAAAAGTAGGGGGCTGTCGCATTATGGTGAAAATAAACAAAATGTAGGGGAGGGCTTCCACTCCCTCCCGAAAAGCATGTAAAAAATTGATGATTTTCGTACAGGCATGGAAGCCTGTCCCTGCATCGGATTTATGTAATTTGCCGAGGAAATTCGTTAATGCGACAACCCCTACAATGTTTTTGTCAAAGAAATAAATAAAACAACAAACACTAGAGGGTTCATTTGCAGAAGAAAATGCTTAGGTTGATTTAACTTCTTCTAATCCACATTGCACAGCCTCCGCCAGACGATAATTTCATTTTTACTGTATCACCGTTTTTAACTGTTGAATTTACAATTTTGTATTCTTCACGATTGTCGATATAATGAGAATTTTCCGTGTCGCAATACATTGTCATATGATACTCACTATCGCCTAAAAAATCCACATTAAATTCCAAAGTCCTAGCTTGTTCATTAGTCTGAGAACCTATAAACCACGCATCGCCACTACGACGTGCAATAGTTACATGCTCACCTATTTCACCAGTAAGCAGTTTTGTTTCGTCCCAAGTCATAGGAGGCATTTCACGAATAAATTCAAACAAATCTGCTTTATTGTTATATGCGTGTGGGTTATCAGGCAACCCTAAAAGACCTGTAAATTCAGTAATACACTGTGAAACTTGACTGGCAATTGTGCAAAGAGATTTTCTGTGGCATTTATCTCTTTCAAGCTCGGTGTCCATTTCAAACATTCCACAAGCTCTATCAACAGGAGCAGTCAAACAATTTGTAAATGGTATAATTGTGAGTGCTGTCGGATTAGTTTCAGGCATTTCAGGCCCGTCATAAAGAGCATTTACAAACTCGGTGCTAACCATATTTGGATAAGTTCTGTGCATTCCCCATGGTCTTTCCGGTTCGTGTGGATTGTACAACAATTTATATTCAGCACATTTTTTTGCAAGTTTTATTGTATCCTCACTTCTTCTTTGTCCTCTTGTTCCGATAAATCCGTGTTTAATTCCAACTGCTCCCCAACTCTTATATGTTGCTAAAATCATATCAATGTCAAGATATACAAAGGCTTCATCGTTAATATACAGCCAAATGCCAACACCTTTTTCTGTTCCATATCGGCAAATTTCTTCTATGTCAACACCCTCTACTCCGACTAAAGGTTCAACTTTCTTGATATCTCGTCCATCAGGGTGCCAACCGCCGTCTATAAGTGCATATTGAATGTTGTTTTCTGCAGCAAAATCAACATACCTTTTCATGCTCTCGGTGTTCAACCCATATGTAAAATCATCGTATTTTGCACCGTGATTTCTCCAATCCCACATGCTTTTACCCGGTTTAATCCAACTTGTGTCTTCAATTTCGCAAGGTGGATTTAGATTTTCAATCGTATTAGAAGTGATTAGCTCATTCAAATTGTCGCAAACCAATATCACTCTCCATGGAGATTTGTGAGGAAGTGAAGATATTGAACTCGTCTTAATTTTCAACGAATTTTCAGAGTTACCCCTAACGAAATTCGCCGACGTATATTTATACAAATCTGCCTCGTGAATACAAATGTAACAATCATCAGACTGTTTTATTGTTATTGGAGATGTAGCATATTCTGCTTCGTTCAATAAAACTCCACCAAAGTTCATCGACTGATTGTCCATTCCATTGTTTGCGTACCACAACATATAATTATCTGTGAAATTATACTCAGTCAATTCTTCTTCAATCTCAATAAAATCGTGTGCCTGTTCATTAAAAACATAGCGTAATGCCACACCGTCGTTATAACAACGCGCGATTACATTCATTGAAAATCCTGTGGTTTCGGATGAAAAACTATGTATGATTTCATTATATTCGTCGATAACAGGTGCGGATGATTGCCCCCAAACACGATTCCAAGAACTTTTGGAACTCTTTTCTTTTGTGTCTATAAGTTCCCAGTTAAGGTCAACATTGTTTTTTATTTTTATTCCTAAAAGAGATTTTTTTATTATGCTATTATTATTTTTATTTATACAATAATAGATTTTACCATTTTCAAGGGTTATGTTTATATTTATTTTTTCACTTATTGATGTAATACTTTTCAATTCAAACAACCTTTCTTTTAAAGTCCGTAATTTTCGTTAACCACAGGAATTTTCGCTTCTATGTCGATTAACCATGAATTGAGCATTTGTTCCATTTCCAGTGATATTTCAGGGTTAACCGAGCTTAAGTCAAAAGTTTCGCTTATATCTTGCGCTAAATTATATAATTCAGTGTGATTATCCTCAAAGAATTTAATCAGCTTATAATCCCCTTTTCTAACTGCAGCGCCAGGAGTACTTCCTTGATTTCCGTAGTGTGGATAGTGCCAGAAAAGTGCTTCTCTGTCTATTTCGCCACCTTTTAAAAGTGGTACTATGCTAACTCCGTCAGCGTGTTGCTCGGGTATCGGCTCAAGTCCTGCAAGTTCAAGAATAGTCGGGTAAAAATCCGTTCCGATTACAGGAGTAGTGCAAACCGATTTTTCTCTTGTAATTCCCGTTGCCTTTACTATAAACGGTTCGCGCACACCACCGTCATACATCCACCCTTTCCCCTCTGAAAGAGGAGCATTACAAGTAGGAGAGCCTTCTGAACTGGAAAGACCTCCATTATCTGAGGTGAAAAATATCACTGTATCGTCATAAATATTATCTGCTTTTAATTTGTCGATTAGTTTGCCTATGTTATAGTCGAGATTGTAAATCATTGCAGCATACACAACATCTGATTGAAGTGTTCTTCTGGTAACATTCATATCTTTTTTGTGGTCGCAAGGAAATTTTTCTCCAACAACAAACGGGTCTGTTTGGTCCAATCTCATTCGCTTTGCTTTAACTCTAAATCTTTCAATGTCTTCTTCTTTTGCCTGAATTGGAGTGTGAACAGCATAATGTGACAAATACATAAAAAACGGTTTATCCTTGTTTTTGTCAATTAAATCAATAGCTTCATCTGTTATTCTATCGGTAATATAATCACCGTCTTCGCCGTCTTCTAAAGTGGGAATATTCCACGGACTAAAATATCCGCTTCTTGGTGCGCCCATATCACAGCCTGCAACGTTCACATCAAAACCATGGTTTTCGGGGCAGTGTTCGCCATCTCCCAAATGCCATTTACCTATATGCCAAGTGTTGTATCCCCCTGCTTTCATCGCTTTTGCAATGGAATACTCTTCAAGAGGCAAATAGCGAAAATAAGGAGCATCAATAACTTTTCCCCATGTGTGCCTGCCAATAAAATTTGTAAGACCAACTCTTGCTGGGTATTTTCCTGTTAAAATCGACCCTCTACTCGGTGAACAAACGGGGCAAGAAGCATAACCTTGTGTAAATAACATTCCGTCTAGCGCCAGTTTGTCTATGTTTGGTGTTTCATAAAAGCTACTGCCGTAGCACCCCAAATCTTTGTATCCCATATCATCAATTAATATCAAAATAATATTCGGTTTCATATCTAATTCCTTTCAAGCTAATTTACTGAAAACAAATGTAATTTTTTCATTGTTTTTGGCAGTATATGTTTTTTCTTCTTTAAAGCAATTGATTTTGCAAGTTCCACTTTTTGCAAACAAAATTACAACCTCCGCTTTATTATCGCTCCACTTGCACGACACTACGTGTCCTCCTCGTGCCACGAAACCGTGAAACTCGCCTATTTTCCATTGCTTAGGAATAGCAGGAAGTATATCCATTTTATCTTCGTGCGATTGCAACAACATTTCATTAACACCTGCGGCATATCCAAAATTTCCATCAACTTGAAATGGCTGTCCGTTAAACAGATTTTCATATAATCCGTTATTGTTTTTCTCAGCGCTGTTCAAGTCAATAAAATCTAACATATTCGTCAAAGAGTCGAAAGCCATTTCGGGATTTTTCAGCCTTGCCCAAACACTAATACGCCACGCAGTTCCCCAACCTGTGCTCTTGTTTCCTCTGAGCAACATAGTTTTAGTGCAAGCATTTATTAGCTTTGTGTCCTCAGATTTAATGCTGTTCCCAGGGTAAAGTCCGTATAAAAGCGAAATATGTCTGTGCGTGGGATCTGCTTCAACTAATTCTTCGCCCCATTCAAGAAGTTGCCCCTTGCTACCGATTTTGAAGTTTGGCAATTTATCAGATATATTGTTAATTTTGTGGGTTAAGTCACTTAACCCCAACAAATTCTCTCCCAATACGCACATTTCAAGCAAACCTTTGATTAAAGCTATATCCATTGCACTGTCGTAATGCACTGAAACTTTATTCCCATCGACTAGAAATGAATTTTCAGGAGAACTTGAAAGTAAAGAATGTAGATTTCCATCTTCATCTACTTCAAGCCAATCCAAAACAAAACTTACAGCTTCTTCGATTAAATAAAAATACTCTTTAAGAAAATTTTGGTCATTGCTGTGCAAATAATGTTCCAAAATATGAGCACAAAGCCAAATTCCTGACATCTGCCAAAAACCGTGAATTGCCCTAGCTCCTGTAGGTTTACTGTGCGCCCAAATGTCTGTTTTGTGATGCGAACACCAACCCGAGCAGTTGTAAAAACGCTTTGCGGTTTTCTTTCCATTTTCATATAAGTTAATAATAAAATCGAAAAGAGGAAAATGGCATTCTCCTAAATTAAGGGTTTCACACAGCCAATAATTCATTTGAATATTAATGTTAACCGTGTAGGCACTGCTCCAAGGAGGTCTTTCTTCCTCGCTCCAAACGCCCTGCAAATTTGACATTTTTGACCCTTTTCGTGAACAGGCTATAGTCAGATATTTTGCGTATTTCCAAAGCATAACCATCAGTGTGTTGTCGTCGTACAAACCTGTTTGACGTGCAAGTCTTTCGTCTGTTGGATATTCTTTGAACTCATCTTCGCCAAGGCTAAAAAAACTTTTATCAAACAAGGATTTATAATCGTTTATATGCTCTTTTTTTACTGTTTTATAGTCGGATAAATTATAAAAAGAGAGTTCTTTTGATATTCTATCATTTATTTTTTGCAATGGCATTGTGTTGTAATCTTCAAAACTGCAAGCAACTTTAATGTAAAGTACAGTTTCTGATGCAAACGATACATTTATTTTATTGTCTTTGGATTTCACTGCTCCGTTGGTTTCAATTCTTGCATTTAAGAACAATAAGCTACTGCGGTTTTTGTCTTCCTCGTCATAAACATTTGCACTGCTGTCTATGCATTCAAAAAAAGAAGCTACTGCAACAGGTGCTCTTGCTTGTGCTAACAATAGATTGTTTTCGCAAGTTACGTTTAAAGGGTGAATTGAGTCACTAGACAACTCAAAACTCAACTCTTTATCGCTACAGATTTTCACAGCGACAACACCGTGTTTATTCGAGGCGAACACTTCTCTTTTGATGTTTAACTCTCCAATTTTGTAGTCAATACTTACCACTGCGGTGTTTAAATCTAAAACTCTTTTATACTCAGAAATTCCACCCTCGCAAGAAAAATCAATAAATAAATTTATTCCAGCAAGATATGTCGCTGTTGGAGTGTAAATCATTTTATCGTCCAACAGTTTTTGCGTTTTAACAAATTCACCTTTTTTCAGGAGTTCTTTCGCCTCGTTAAATGCTTCGTTCACTCCGACATCATTTTCGCTATAGGGAATACCCGACCAAAAGCTGTCGTGATTAAAGGAAATTTTCTCTTTTTTTGTTCCACCATACACCATTGCTCCAACGCTACCGTTGCCAATGGGGAAAGCCTGTGTGAAACTCGTGGCTTCTTTTTTATACCATAACATACAACTCACTCCCTAACTCTTAGCCACCCACACTTCGCTTTAGAAACGGGTTCGCATTTGTTCCTAGTGGCTAATGTGCTCCCAATCCAAACAAATTTTGCGGAGTTTTCGGATAGTCTTGCTTAATTATTAACTCCATCATTACATCTTTCAAATTGCGTTTTATTTCTTTGTAGTCATCATTATTCGCAAGATTGTTTTGCTCGTTCGGGTCGTTTATCAAGTCAAAAAGCTGTTCTCCGCTAAAATCAGCGTAGTATGTATATCTATACTCTTTGCTCCTCACCGTTCTAGCCCAATTTGTATATTCGATTGAACCTATGTGACTGTAACTTTCGCTGTAAGCATATTCTCGTTCTAAGTTGTCAGTTCCATTGCAAATTCCCACAAGAGATTTACCGTAAGTGAGGGCGGCTTTTTCTTCACTTATCAAGTGAAAATTATTTTTTATTGTGAGTGGTGGCATTTTAAGTCCTGTAATATCCATTATTGTTGGGCAGATATCCTCGTGCTGAACCATGCCACTGTGGGTGTTTCCGTTTCCTAAATTCTCACCCGAAATTATCATTGGAACACGAATACAAGCATCATAATGTTTTTCTTCTTTCGATCTTAAACTGTGGTCATAAAGCAGTTCTCCATGGTCTGATAAAAAAATAATAGTTGTGTTTTGTTGTCGGTTAGTTTCTTCTAAACACTTCATTATTTTTCCAAGCTGTTCATCTAAATGCACCAAGTCTGCAAAATAGCACTTTCTCTCAAATAAATTTTCAAGTGGAATTGCAGGTTTTCTGTTCTTAAAGTAGTTAGGTGTATCGGGATCTGTCAACCATTCAGCTTCAGCAGGCTTTGGTATTTTGCTTTCGTCGACATATTTCAAATATTCCTCTGGAACATTAAAAGGACCATGTGGTTGAACGTAACTGACTTGAGCAAAAATCGGACCACTAACATTTTCATCATATAAAAACTCTAACGCTTTAGAAGAAATCCATTCTGTTTGGCACAGCTCTTTCGGGAACTTTTGAGTATATGCTCCAAAAGAATTATTTGGTTGATTTTCGGTTGTCCAATCATAGTTTTTTTGAATCTCGCAAATCTTTTCGTATAAATTTATTTTGTTTTCTCCGTATTCTTTGAATTCGGGAATATTTTTCGCCCAAATTGTCGCCAAAATGTCGTCTAAATGTTCAGGGTGCTCCTTCATAATCCAATCCAGCCATTCGCCTCCTCGGCTATCCTCTGTGATATGAGCGACATCAAAGCCATAGGAGTGATAATCAGGGTGCAAAGATTTGTAATGTGGTTCAAAATGAAGTTTTCCAAAAACCCCTGTAGTATATCCGTTTTCTTGCAAAACTTTCATAAATGTGGGGATATCCCTGTTCAACTCATAACCATTTTCTAAAACTCCGTGACCTCTTGTTGTAAGTCCTGTTGCGATTGTTGCCCTTGTCGGACAGCAAACGGGATTACTAGTTATAGCATTTGAAAAATAAGTTCCGTTTGAAAGCAGTTTCTTGAAATTTGGCAAAGGGCAGACATTGTCCTTCATTGCAATTTCAAACCATTTTGCCGATAATTGATCCACCATAAACATTAATATATTTTGCATTTCGAATACCAACTCTTTTCATTAGTTTTTTGTAGATTAATCGTATTCCGCAACAATATACGGATGATTTGGGTCATATGTTGTCAAAGTTTTAAAATCTTTCACATAACTTTTTTCTCTGCAATTTTTCCCTTTAATTCCTGTTAATTCATCACCCATATCTGCTCTGCAAAGCTGTGCCAACTCTGCCAACTCTTTTACAATTGGCGCAGTTTCATCATATATATTTTCGCTCTCAGATACATCTTCTCGCAAGTTATATAGTTGTTTTGTGGCTAAGTGAAGTTTGAAATCTCCCTTTCTAACAGCATCGAGGTTATTCCAACTGTAATAGAAAAAGGTTTCTCTTTTCGATTTTTGGTTTTCGTCACTTAAAACATTGTAAACAGAAACTCCATCTCTGATAATTCCATCGTTTATATCAATTCCAAGTATATCAGCAAAAGTAGGGTAAAAATCTATCATACTGACAATTTCACTGCTAACTCTTCCTTTTTTTATAACCTCAGGCCATTTAATTATACAATTAACCCTTTCTCCGCCTTCCCAAGTTGAACCTTTTCCTCCTCTTAAAGGAAAATTACTCGACTTTGGAGGCCCACCATTATCACTGGTGAAGATGATTATAGTGTTATTGGAAATACCAAGCTTTTTTAACTGGTATTCAATCATGCCTACAGTCCAGTCTACAGAAGCCATTGCACCGCCTAACAAGCCATTTGTGGACTTTTTCATAAACGGTTTTGCAACGTGTAGAGGATTGTGAACATAGTAATGCGCAAAATACAAGAAAAACGGATTTTCTTTGTTTTCCTTAATGAAATCAATTGCTTCACAGGTCATTCTTTCAGCCAAGGCCTCGCAATCTGGTTGCTCTTCGATTACTTCATTGTCACGAATTAGAGGCAAAGGACAAATCGTCCTTGTTAAAATTTCTCTTTTGTCAATACTAATACCCATATCATTGCTGTATGGAATACCATAGTATTTGTCAAAACCGTAGTTTAATGGGAGATGTTGAGGTTGGTCGCCCAAATGCCATTTACCTATAATTTCAGTAGCATAACCGGCTTCCTTAAAAAGCGTGCCCAACGTTTTTTCTCCCTGTGCAAGCCCCTCGGGCTGACCGGGCATTAAAACCGCAAAATCTCTCATTTCTTCCTTAGTGTCACGGTCGAAAACTTTAAAGCTGTTAAAATCCAATCTTTTGGGATAACACCCTGTGAGCAAGCCTGCCCTTGACGGAGTGCAAAGCGGTGCGGCGGCATAAAAATCAGTTAGTTTCATTCCCTCTTGAGCTAGTTTATCAATATTTGGAGTATAATTTATTTTTGAGCCATAGCAACTTGTGTCGGCATAGCCCATGTCGTCTATGTTGATTAAAATTACGTTTGGTTTCATTTTATAACCTTCTCTCAAAAAAGCTGTAGTCTCTGTCATAATTTGCAGGGAAGCAATATTTCATTAAATCTCAATATTCCTGAACTAAACTTCAAAATATTTTTGTACTGTGACCAGACAAATTTACTAGTATTCTCCAATAAAGCGTCCGTTAACAGACCTAATGATTACATCTTCACCGTTAAATCTACCCGACGCAATCCCTGCTTTCAGTTCGTCTGCGGTTAAAGTTTCAGTATAGTCCTCACCATTCTCGCCTATTAGTCCCATGTCTGTTTTGCATTCTAGTGAAATCGCCTCTGTGTCTGCAATGCTCTGCATTCTTTTATCCATGTCAGAAATGATTTTTTGAATTTCTGAAGAATTAGATTTTGCAAGGTCGTTCATTTCATATGGGTCGTTTAAAACATCAAACAAAGATGGTTCTCTGTTTTGGTATTTAGTGTATTTGTATTTTTCATCAAGCAACATATACCAATCCTGTGGCAGGAAATTTCCGTGATACTCTGCAAAAACAAAAGGATTTTCTCTGTTTTCTCCATTTATAAGTGGCAACCAACTTTGCCCCACCCTGTCCACTTCGGTTTCAAGTCCCATCATATCCATAATTGTTGGGTACATATCAACCAAGCTTACAGGTGTGCTTATTTTTTGATTTTTAGGATAATCAGGTCCACTTACCAAAAGTGGAACACCGATTGAAGCCTCATATGTGCATTGTTTAAAAAATAACCCATGTTCGCCTAGGGACTCTCCGTGATCGCTTGTATATATAATGTTTGTGTTATCATATAAGCCTTGCTCCTTGAGCTCGTTGATGATTTCGCCAATCATATCATCCATGCAAGTAATCATTCCGTAATATGCAGCAATAACTTTTCTTAAATGTTCTTCGTTTATACCTTCAAATGCAACACCTTTTTGGAATTCTTGTAGTATAGAATGTAGGTTTTCGTTAGGGTATTTAAAATCCCTTGGCATTTCAACATTTGGATAATACATATCATAATATTTTTTTGGAACTCTAAATGGCCAGTGAGGATATAGTAAGCCGATATAAAGTGCCCAAGGTTCGTCGTTTTTTGTCTGTCCTTTATCTTTTATATACTCTAGCGACCAGTCGGTAACTTGTCTGTCGTGGTTATAGTGACCGATTTTGTTTTGCCCTTGTTTTGTGTCTTCTACAATGTCGTCTATGCTCCCAGCGTTTACAATTTGCTCCCATTTCCCTTTTCTTCTGTAACCCACAAGCCTTGTGTCAAAAGGAATTTCTCTGGGGATTTTTGCCCAAGATGGTCTTCTGTGAAGAATTTTATAGTCGGAAAAACCAGCACTTTGATAAGGTCCGCATAGGTCTAGTTTCCCATACATAGTAGAGGGAATTCCCGCTTGAGTTAGTCTTCTTGCCCATGTCGACTCTTTGTCGTCAAGTGGCATTCCCATAAACCAACTTTTTACTTGGAAAGGGTATTTACCTGTAATAAAACTCATTCTGCTAGGAGTGCAAACAGGTGAGTTGCAATAAGCCTTTGTAAAATCTGTACCATCGTTTGCCAAAGCATCAAGATTTGGTGTTTTAACGGTTGGGTGTCCTCTATATCCACACATTGCAGGATTGTGCTCATCACTGCAAATTACAATTAAATTTCTTTTCTTTTCGCTCATATTAATGCTCCATTCCGCCTCTTCGTATCGATCGGCACAAAATTTAATGAAATATGCGACTCTTGTCATGCGAAGAACAAAGAATGACAAGAGCATTATTAATATTTAGATTTATTAGTTTGAAACTTATTTCAAACTAATCACCATTTGATATTAAGTTTTTTATGTTGGGTAACTCGCAAACTTTTTCATTTATCG
>CAYJBU010000033.1:0-11531 GCA_964368155.1 uncultured Eubacteriales bacterium
AAAGTCAAAGTAGACGAATAGTCGTTTCTAATTCGCCTGAGAACATTTTTTATTTGAGAAATTTGCTTTCTGTCATTGCTTACGTGAGGCTTTTCATTTTCGGATTTAATTAATATTTCACCGATAATCTGCCAAATATAACCGATAACTCTAAACTCGTAACCATTTTTTCTTTCTGCCATGTCATTGAATAAATCTGAAATTAGCATTCCTGTTTTGGATTTTTCATTAAACAGAGAAATTGAACTAATCGAGTGTCCAAGTGCCTCTTCATATTCTTTATACCTATAGGTTTGTTGTTCGATGAAATATTCAGCAGAGAAAACCAAACACTCATAAATGCAGTCATGTGTTTTTCCACCATGAATAACTCCACTTGGAATAAATACGCTCTCATTCTCTTTAATTATGACTGAGTAATCGTCAAGCATTAAAGTGAATTGTCCGCTTAAAACATATATTAACTCGCATTCAATATGCCAATGAAAAGGCATTTCGTATCTGGGGTGAGTGTGGTCGAGGTGGTAAATTTCAACGGGGAAATCAATGCGTCCTCGTGATTTTTTCTCATGGCTTGCAAGATAGCGCATATTATGGGTTCCTTTCTTTTCATTGGATTAGAAGAAGCTTGTTTGTATAAATGTTGGATTATAAATTATTGTGAAAATGCTTAGTTTCTTTGTGAAAAGGAATAATGATAAAATGTCAATATTGTACTACTTTTTTATATTATACACCAAGTTTATTTTAAAAATCAATAGTATAATTCAACTATCTAAATATATTTAACAGAAAAATTGTGTGAATTGTCAAATAATTCTACTCAATTTTATCATTAATAACAAAAGGAGAGTTTTAAATTGAGTAAAAATCGTTTAACCGGTGGTTACCCCGTTATTGGTATTCGTCCGACAATTGACGGACGCAGAGGAGCACAAGATGTAAGAGGAAGCCTTGAAGTTCAAACAATGAACATGGCAAAATCAGCTGCAAAATTGTTTGAGGATAATTTAAAATATTCAAATGGCGAACCTGTAAAAGTTGTAATCGCTGATACAACAATCAGCCGTGTACCTGAAGCTGCAGCCTGTGCTGAAAAATTCAGAAGAGAAGGCGTTGACATCACGCTAACTGTTACTCCTTGCTGGTGCTATGGCTCTGAAACAATGGACATGGACAAAACCACAATCAAAGGAGTTTGGGGATTTAACGGAACTGCTAGACCCGGTGCTGTTTATCTTGCTGCTGTTCTTGCCGGTCACGCTCAAAAGGGCTTGCCTGCATTTGGAATTTATGGTCATGACGTTAAAGCTCCTGATGATACAGATATTCCTGAGGATGTAATCGAAAAACTATTGCGTTTTGGTAGAGCTGCTGTTGCAGTTGCTAGCATGAGAGGAAAATCATATCTTCAAATTGGGTCAGTTTGCATGGGTATCGCTGGTTCAATGGTGGACATGGACTTCATTGAAGATTATTTGGGAATGAGAGTTGAGTCAGTAGACGAAACAGAAATCATCCGCAGAATGTCAGAAGATATTTACGACAAAGCTGAGTACGAAAAAGCTCTTGCTTGGGCAAAAGAGTATTGCAAAGAGGGCGTTAAGATTAACCCTGTTGAACTTGCAAAAACTGATGAAGAAAAAGAAAAAGACTGGGAATTTATTGTGAAAATGACTTGCATCATTAAAGATTTAATGTGCGGTAACGATAATTTACCTGCTGGTTGTGAAGAGGAAAGACTTGGACACAACGCTATTGCTGCTGGATTCCAAGGACAACGCCAATGGACAGATTTCTATCCTAACGGCGACTTTGCAGAGGCTATTTTGAACACTTCGTTCGACTGGAACGGAAAACGTGAACCACATGTTTTGGCTACCGAGAATGATGTTCTCAACGGTATCGGAATGTTGTTTATGAAATTGCTTACTAACAAGGCTCAAATTTTTGCAGACGTTAGAACTTATTGGAGTCCTGAAGCAGTTAAGGAAGCCACAGGATATGAGCTTGAGGGCTTAGCAAAAGAGGCAGGCGGTTTAATCCATCTTATCAATTCAGGTGCGGCTTGTCTTGATGGTTCGGGTGTTGCTGTTGACGACGAAGGAAACAACTGCATCAAACCTTGGTACGATGTGAACGACGAGGATATGAAAAATATTCTTAGTGCTACTGAGTGGTCAGAAGCTGATGTTGGCTACTTTAGAGGTGGCGGATTCTCTTCAAGATTTATCACAGAAGTACAAATGCCTGTTACAATGATTAGACTTAACCTTGTTAAAGGTTTGGGTCCGGTTGTTCAAATTGCGGAAGGTTGGACAATTAAACTTCCTGATGAAGTTTCAGATAAAATCTGGAACATCACAAACTATACATGGCCTTGCACATGGTTCGTTCCAAGGACAACAGGAGAGGGCGCGTTTGCTACTTCCTATGATGTTATGAACAACTGGGGTGCTAACCACGGAGCTATCAGCCATGGTCATATAGGTGCTGACATTATCACTCTTTGCTCAATGCTTAGAATTCCTGTGTCAATGCACAATGTTGAGGAACAAGATATTTTCCGTCCAGCTGCATGGAATGCTTTTGGAATGGATAAGGAAGGTCAAGACTACAGGGCTTGTGCTACTTATGGAGCACTTTATAAATAATGCTGTATAGGCAGTGTTATATTTTGGGGATTATATATACTTAGCAATGTCCACTCAAAACAACACAGCATGAAGGATTAAAATCCACTAAGTCATCGCAATATGTTTTGAACGTGATTTTATCAAACATTATAATTGTGTTGCATTTTAAGTGATGTGCTATATTATCAACTGTATATGCCCAAAGTTGGGCATATACAGTTATTTAATTTGAAAGGGGATATTCAATTTGGAAAATATTAAAGTGTTGGCATTTGATTTTGGCGCCTCCAGTGGTCGAGCGATTTTGGGTGAATATTCAAATAAACTACTTAATTACAAAGAAATACATAGATTTGACAACGAGATTAAAGAGATAGATGGAAATTATTATTGGGATTTTGAGCATATAATGAATGAAATTTACTGCGCAATTGAAAAAGCAGGAGCTGTGGACAGTCTTGCGTTTGACACTTGGGGAGTGGATTATGGCTTAGTGGGCGAAGATGGAAAGCTGTGTTCTTTGCCAAGAGCATATAGAGATGTTAGGACTCATGGACTAGCAAATAAGTCCGAAAGCACAATAAGCCATGAAGAGTTGTATTCGAAAACAGGAACTCAAATCATGGACATTAACACACTATTTCAGCTTATAAGCGAAGAGGATTTAAGTAACAAAACACTGCTTTTTATGCCTGATTTATTCGCGTATGAACTTTGTAAAAACAAAGTGTGTGAAAAAACAATTTCATCGACTTCGCAAATTCTAAATCCAGTTACAGGGGATTGGAGCGATTTGGTACTAGATAAATTTGAAATTCCGAAAAAACTTTTTCCAAAAGTCATTGACAGTGGAACTGTAATCGGGGAATATAAGGGCATAAAAGTAATATCCACTGCAGGGCACGACACTCAATGTGCTATTGCTGCTACCCCGTCTCTAAATCAAAATATTGCGTTTTTGTCTTGTGGAACTTGGTCGCTGTTTGGAACTGAACTAGACAAACCTATTCTTACCAAAGAAAGTTTAGATTTAGCTTTTTCAAACGAACTGGGCGCAAATGGAAAAGTAAATTATCTTAAGAATATAACAGGTTTATGGTTAATTCAAGAGTGCAGAAAACAATGGAGAGACGAAAACGGAAAAAAATATAGCTATGATGCACTTGAAATTATGGCTAATAACTCCGAATCATTTAAAAGCTTTATTGATGTTGATGATGAAGATTTTGCAACTCCGGGAGATATGCCAAAGAAAATTCAAGATTACTGCAGAAGAACAGGGCAACTAGTCCCTGAGAATATGGGTGAACTAATTTGCTGTATTTACGAAGGTCTTGCGCTTAAATATCGCCATTCATTAGAGCAGTTAAAGGCGATTTGTGGTAAAAAAATTGAAGTTTTGCATATTTTAGGTGGTGGTTCAAAAGACCCGTTTCTTTGCCAGCTCACAGCAAACAGTTGCAATATGCCTGTTTTTGCAGGTCCAGCAGAGGCGACAGCTCTAGGAAACATTGTTATTCAATTGGTTGCGCAAAATGCAATTAAAGATATTAACGAAGGTCGAAGATTAATAATGAATAGCGAGAAAATAGTGAATTTTGAACCCAAAGAGACCGAGGCTTGGGAAAGTGCATATCAAAAATATAAAGCGGTGTTGGGTTTATAGTAGCTTAGATTTTCGCTTTTGTCTTTATTTTCACTTAGAATTTGTAATAAAATGTTCACTTGAATAATTTTGAATAAAGGTGTATACTAAATAGTGTTAGTAAGAGTGATACCAGAGAATTTGTCGTATAGCTTTGAGTAGTTGTATGTTGCGGTGTGATACGAGAGGTATTTTTATACTAATAAATGAATATTGCCACTGTGTGGCAGAACGGAGTATTTATATGTCAGTAGTAAAAATTACAAAAGATAATTTCGAGAATGAAGTAATTAATTCAGAAATGCCTGTGTTGATTGATTTTTATGCAGATTGGTGTGGTCCATGCAAAATTCTTTCTCCGATTATAGACCAACTTTCTGATGAAGTGTCAAACATCAAAGTAGCAAAAATTAATGTTGATGAAGAAACTGAATTAGCTAGAAAATACGAAGTGATGAGTATTCCTACACTTGCAGTTTTCAAAAATGGCGAAGTAGTGGAAAAAACTTTGGGTGTTAAATCAAAAAGAGACATTCTTAAAATGGTTGAACAAAATTAACACTATATAATCGTAATTAATACCTTCGATTTTCGCCTATGGCGAAAATACAGCAGAAAGTATCAAGATAAGCCGTAAAATTTGCTCTGTGAGCGAATTTTACAACAAACGCTTTGCGTTTGTACTGAATAACGTGTTATTCAGTAGGCTTTAATTATTACAAAAAAATCATGCAGACAGCTTATTGTCTGCATGATTTAATATTTACAAGAAAAATTAATAACCGTGTGCTTCTTTTAGCATCATGTCTTTAACTTTCATCAAACGAACTTGTGTACTTCTCTCGTTTTCATCGAGTTTCATGGTTATATACTTAATCGTTCTTCTAGCTTCGGGTATCATAACGTGTTCAAGCGCATTAACCCTTCTTCTGGTTTTTTCAATCTCAGCCGCCATTAATTGGCAAGACTTTTCGATTTCGGCGAGTTTAAGCATGTCTTGAAAAACTTTGGATAGATACTTAATCGCATCATCTAAATCTCCTGATGTATAGGCGAAACCGTAAGAATAAATATCATTTGGGTCGGGAGTTCTGGTTTTAAAAGTAAATTCAGGAATCTCAACACTCATAACATTTTTTATACCTGATTCAATGCTGATTTCTTGTTTTGGAACAAGCAAAGCAGTGTTCAGAAATTCTTCGTCAGTTCCTGCTTTTGCAAGCAGGAATTTTTTGTTTGCCTCTTTAATGCTTTCTTCAACCTTTTCTCGAAGTTCCTTATTCTCGCGAACTTTCATAAGGAATTGCCTCATCAACTCGTCACGCTTATCTTTTAGAAGCTTGTGGCCTCTAATAGCAGTAGTGAGTTTCTTTTTAAGGCGAGTGAGCTCCATTCTGGTAGGATTAACTTGTTTCCCTGCCACAATAAATCACACCTTTCCGTAGTATTCGTCGAGGAATTGGTCTTTAATTCTCTTAAGCTCACTTCTAGGAAGTATGGAGAGTAATTTCCAACCTAGGTCGAGTGTGTCTTCAATACTGCGATTGGTATCATAGCCTTGTGAAACATATTTCTCTTCAAACTCGTCTGCAAATTGAGCATAGAGTTTGTCGATGTCTGTAAGAGCTGCTTCACCCAAGATAACCATCAACTCTTTAGCCTCTTTACCTCTTGCATATGAAGAGAAAAGTTGGTTCATAGTGTCTGCATGGTCCTCTCTTGTTTTGCCCTTTCCTATACCTTTGTCTTTTAGACGTGAAAGTGATGGAAGAACGTCAATTGGTGGAGCAAGGTTTTTTCTGTAAAGCTCACGGCTTAGAATGATTTGTCCCTCGGTGATGTAACCTGTAAGGTCAGGGATTGGGTGAGTCTTGTCATCTTCAGGCATTGTCAAAATTGGGATAAGTGTAATACTGCCGTTTTTGCCCTTTTGTCTTCCAGCTCTTTCGTAAAGCGTTGCCAAGTCGGTGTACATATAGCCTGGGTATCCACGACGACCTGGAACTTCTTTTCTAGCAGCTGAAACTTCACGCAAAGCGTCGGCGTAGTTTGTGATGTCTGTCATGATAACAAGAACATGATAGTTTTTCTCGAAAGCCAAGAATTCAGCAGCAGTCAACGCCATACGAGGTGTAGCGATACGCTCAATAGGAGGGTCGTTTGCAAGGTTTACAAACAAAACAGTTCTATCAATCGCGCCTGTTTCTTTAAAGCTTTCTATAAAATAGTTTGATTCTTCAAAAGTGATACCCATAGCGGCGAAAACAACCACGAAAGGATCGTTTGTTCCACGCACTCTAGCTTGTCTTGCGATTTGAGCAGCAAGGTTTGCATGAGGTAGACCGGACGCTGAGAATATAGGTAATTTTTGTCCTCTAACCAAAGTGTTAAGTCCGTCAATTGCGGAAACACCTGTTTGAATGAATTCTTGAGGGTAGTTTCTTGCAGCCGGATTCATTGGAAGTCCGTTTATGTCATTGCGTTTTTCAGGCAAAATTTCAGGGCCATCGTCAATTGGATTGCCAAGACCGTCAAAAACCCGTCCTAGCATATCTTCACTAACGCCAAGTTCCATACACTTGCCTAAAAATCTAACTTTTGAATTTGATAGGTTGATACCTGTTGCGCTCTCGAAAAGCTGAACCAAGGCATCTCCACCGTTAATTTCTAGAACTTTACAACGTCTTTTTTCTCCGTTTGCAAGTTCAATTTCAGCAAGCTCATTATAGCTTACTCCTTCAACATTTCTAACCAGCATTAGAGGGCCTGCAACCTCTTGTATGGTGCGATATTCTTTAGGCATAGAAGTCCTCCTTTTTGCTCAACACTTCTGCTATTTCTTTGTTGAGCGTGTCGATAATGCTATCATACTCAGCCTTCAATTCGCTTTCATCGACATATTTAAAACGTCCAATTCTTTCGCGAATAGGCATTTTGATGAGGAGTTCAACATTCGCTCCGTTTGAAAGAGCTTCTGTGGTTTTTTCGAAGAACAAAATAACCAAATTCATCATCATATGCTGTTTTGGAAGACTTGTATAAGTATCGGTATCATGGAAAGCATTTTGATGCAAGAAGTCCTCACGAATAGAACGAGATGCCTCGAGTTTAATTCTGTCAGGAGCGGAAAGTGCATCCATACCAACTAATTTTACAATTTCTTCGAGCTCTGCTTCGTCTTGAAGTAGTCTCATCATTTTTGCACGCAATTCCATCCAGTCAGGAGCAACTGTGCCGTTAAACCAATTTGCAATACTGTCGATATAAAGTGAATAGCTGTTTAGCCAGTTAATAGCAGGGAAGTGCCTTCTGTAAGCAAGTCCTGCATCTAGCCCCCAGAACACTTTAACGATACGCAAAGTAGCTTGAGAAACAGGTTCTGAAATGTCTCCTCCCGGAGGAGAAACAGCGCCGATAACTGAAAGTGCGCCTTCTCTGTCGCCTGAACCAACTGCGATAACATGTCCAGCTCTTTCGTAGAATTGTGCCAAACGGCTTCCTAGATAAGCGGGGTAACCTTCTTCACCGGGCATTTCTTCAAGACGACCTGACATTTCACGAAGAGCCTCAGCCCAACGAGAAGTAGAGTCGCCCATCAAAGCAACGGAATAACCCATGTCTCTGAAATACTCAGCTATTGTGATACCTGTATAGATTGAGGCCTCACGAGCCGCAACAGGCATGTCAGAAGTGTTAGCAATAAGAACAGTTCTTTTCATGAGTGGTTGACCTGTTTTTGGGTCGACAAGTTCAGGGAACTCGTTAAGAACGTCGGTCATTTCGTTTCCACGCTCGCCACATCCAATGTAAACCACGATGTCTGCCTCTGCCCATTTTGCAAGCTGATGTTGAACAACTGTTTTACCACTACCAAATGGTCCGGGAACAGCTGCAACTCCACCTTTTGCTATTGGGAACAAAGCATCAATAACTCTTTGTCCTGTAACCAGTGGTTTATCAGGAGAAAGTTTTCTTTTGTATGGTCTGCCTTTTCTAACAGGCCATCTTTGCATCATTGTGACAGGAACTA
This sequence comes from uncultured Eubacteriales bacterium, assembly GCA_964368155.1. Classification (GTDB taxonomy): domain Bacteria; phylum Bacillota; class Clostridia; order Oscillospirales; family Acutalibacteraceae; genus SIG603. Next base: position 8,312 of record CAYJBU010000033.1, read on the forward strand.
CAGTTCCGTTTTCAGTTTCAATTTCTGCTACAGTGTCAGCAACGGTGTAACTGCCTGATGTAATTGTTTTAATCGTTCCGTTAATTCCAACAGGAACCATAATTTTATGGTCAACTATTTCAGTTTCCTTAACGGTACCGATGATGTCGCCTCCAAGAACTTTGTCGCCTGCTTTAGCAGTAGCTACAAAATCCCATTTAAGGTTTCTTTTCAACGATGGAACCTCAACACCTCTTTCAAGGCTGTTACCTGAAATCGCCATGATATCGTCAAGAGGTCTTTGAATTCCGTCGTAAATTGAACTTATAAGACCTGGGCCCAGTTCAACACTCATTGGTACTCCTGTAGATTCAACAGGTGCTCCAGGTGTTAATCCCGAAGTCTCTTCGTAAACTTGAATTGAAGCCTCGTCGCCGTGAATTTCGATAATCTCGCCGATAAGACGAGTGTCGCTAACACGAACAACGTCGAACATGTTGGCATCACGCATACCGCTTGCAATAACCAGCGGACCTGCAACTTTTTTTACTGTGCCTTTACTCATGTCTTTCAATCACCTTCCTTTTTTATTTTATGGCTGTGTCATGGACGCAGATTGTTGTTTTCTCAAATAATATCTGCTTCCACTGACGAAACCTTGCTTTGATCAAGGTTATTCGTTCCCGAAAATTATATCGGAACCGACGGCTTGTTCAACCGATTTTTTTACCATTTTAATTCCCATGCCTGTGTTGCCTGTAAGTCCCGGAATTGGTATAACCGCAGGCAAAGGCAGTTTTCTTAAATAGTCGAGTTCGTCTTCAAGTTGTGATGCCAAAGCCTCTGTTATATATATAACAGCGTAAGTGCCGTCGGCAAGGGAACGAAGTTTTTGTGAACCCGCTTCTGCGTCGTCAACAGGGAAAATATCAAGTCCGAGGGCGGCAAAGCCATAAATGCTGTCCCTGTCACCCAAAACAGCTACACTATACATACATATCCCTCAGTCTTTCTCTTATCATATCGTCAGATAGTGCATTTAACTTGCCTGAAAGAATAATTTTTACGGCATTCATTTCATTTTGTCTTGCAATTACAAATGCAAGAAGTGGTCCTAGAGTGAATGGATTGGTTTTTTGTTTTTTTACCAAAGCCATTATTCTGTTGTCGCACCATTTTTCAAAAACTGATGTGCCTTCTTTTATGCTTTCTACACAGTCACTATACTTTGAATAGGACAACAATGACAATATGTCGTCAAACCCTTTTACTGCAGCTGTAGCTAGTGCTGTGGTGTTAAGTGTGTCGCAGTCTACTAACGCATTTTTGATGAAATCTAGTGTTTTTGCGGTTTTTTGGCATCTTAATGCAATTTTTATATTTGCAATTGCGACTATTAACTCTGCGTAATCCTTAATCAATAAATCGTCTGAATTTTTGCCCGAATTTTTGATATCGGTTAGGCACGCTTTGTCTAAAATCATGTCGCAAAGTTGCCCGTCACTTGTTTGCAAAAGAGTTGTAAATGCATCTTTTGCAGGTTTTTTCATGCTCTCTGGTAGTTTTGAAAAATCATCATCTTTAACTGCTTTTACAAAATCGTCAGAGTCAATTGTTCCACCTGTTTTAAAAACGCCTAATACTTCGCCTTCGGTGACGTGAGATTTGATTGCGGCTTTTAAATTGTTATAATCTATCGGCAACAATAAAACCTTGAAAACAGATAAATCTTTTAAAAGCTCTTTCATGAAATTCCAGAGTTTTTCGTTTTCGGCTTTTAGCACTTCTTCAACTGATGTTTCTGTGCCGGTTCCAAATCCTTTATCAAAAAGCATTCTAAGCGCAGATTCATAATTTGGGCTTGCCGCAAGCGAGTCAATATCTGTTCTTGTTAATAGTTTTAGTTCGTGGCAACGAATTCTTGCCACTTGATAGGTGTACAGTTCGGTCATTATAATAACCTCCTATTTAAAGAGAATAGAAGCTACTTTATCTTGCAACTCTTCTAGCTTATCGTTAAACAAAGCTTCGAAACTGCAATTAATATCTATTCCCTCCAAAATAAGCAGAAAACCGTTCTGTATATCGGCTGGGTCTTTTCCTATGCTAATATTAGATGGTAATTTAGATGCAAAATCTTTTGGCATTCTGTCTATATCGTTTTTAGAGAGTGCCATAACAGCTTTTTCGCCACCCTCGTATTTTTTAACAAGTTTTAGCAACACATCACAATACTCGTCCACAGGCAAAGTGGATAGCTTTTCCATTGCCTCTTTAATTGTACTTTCGATAAGCTCTTGCTTAGTTTTAAGTAAAATTTTGCGGCTTTCAAGTTCTGCTGCTGATTTTGCTCTCTCAAGAATGTCCTCTTTATTAGCCAGAGCCGATTTTTCACATTCCGCCTTGTTTTTCGCAATGAGTTCTTCAGTTTCTTTAATCACTGAATCTGCGAGTTTTTGAGCTTCTTCAAGCTGTAATTGGGCGGCTTTATTTGCGTCATTCTGAATTTCTGCAATTATTTTATCTAAGCCTGACATGATGGTCTCCTTTACTTTATATTTGAAGTGCTCCTACGTTAAGAACTGCTAAAACAGAGATAAGAAGTGATAAAATAGCATATGTCTCAACCATAATAGGCATCAAAAGAGCTTTTGAGAACTGGTCAGGTCTTTTTGCGAAAAGAGAGATTGTTGCTACAGTTGCTTTTGCTTGCATTTTTGCAGAGTGTAAACCAGCGAAAGCGATTGGCAAGCAAGCTGCTAGATAAGCTAGACCTTTTGCAAAGCTGATGTCTGCGTTTCCGCCTAAAACACCAATTTGTGTTAAGGTTAAGAAAGCTATCAAAAGACCATAGATACCTTGTGTGCCGGGGAGAAGTTGCAAAATAAGAACTTTACCGAAGAGTGAAGGTTCTTCTGTAACAACGCCTGCTGCTGCTTCACCTGTCATTCCTACTCCTATAGCTGAACCAATACCTGACATAAAAACTGCTAATGCTGCACCTGTTAGTGCTAAGGGTAAACCTAAAGTTGCTAATAATTCCATATTAATACTCCATTCCGCCGATGTGCATCGGCATTAAATTAATGAAACGCTATACTCTTATCATGCACAGCACAAGGAATGACAAGAGTATTAATCGCACATCGCACGTTTGACACAAGTGGCAAAACTGTGCGGTGCAATTTAAATAAAGTTAGTTTGAACTTTGTTCAAACTAGAACTCCATTCCGCCGATGTG
>CAYJBU010000033.1:11631-17957 GCA_964368155.1 uncultured Eubacteriales bacterium
TGTATCACACCACAAAATAGAATTTAAATTAATCTTTGTTCAAACTAGTTATCCTCTGAAATCTTAAAATATTTTGTATTAGTTGAAAATGGCTTGAATTTTCTTCCGCCACCCTCGTAAAACTTGCCGAAGAACTCAACAAATTCTAATCTGTTTGAGTGAACATAAGCGCCCAAGGCATTTAGCCCGATGTTTAGAGCATGTCCCATCAAGAAAACGATAATAAACACTATAGCACCGACAAATCCGCCTCCTGCCATTGCGCCCATTTGGTTGAAAACAGAAGCGATAACTCCGGTTGCAAGACCCAACGCGAGAAGTCTTGAATATGATAAAATATCACTGATATAACTTGTTGCGCCATAGAGTCCATAAAGACCTTTCATAAATCTAATCACAGGAGATTTTGAACTTCTGCCTGCTGTGAAGATTATTCCCAAAGCTCCTATAATAGCAAGAGCCGCGCCAATGTTACCGATTGTTGGTGACAATGTAAAGCCGAGACCTGAAATGTCTTTGAACATTTCCATTGACATGAAATAAAGTATTCCGCCGCCCACTAGGAAATACCAGAACATTACATCATAGATTGCATCTTTGATTTTTCCCATTCTTGCGAGCAAGTAGAATTTGATACCCAGACCTGTGAACAAATGGATAATTCCCAATAATAATGAGAACATCAACAGAGTCATAGGCTCGTTTAACGGACGGAACCAGAGACAAGGGGTTACCCACTGAGCGTTAAAGAAAGTCTCTCCAACAACTTCAATTAAGTCTCCAAAGAAACTTCCGAACATTAATCCCCAAAATGCGGTTGAAATTCCGCAATAAAGGAACATTTTAATTGAATTTTTTAGGCTTGTTTCCATGTTTTTGAATTTAACCAACGCAAAGGAACAACCTATAATCATTATCAGTCCGTAAGCCAAATCAGACAACATTAACCCGAACAAGAAATAATAGAATGCACCCATTATTACAGACGGGTCAATTTCGCCTTTTCCAGGCATACTGTAGCTTTCAACAACACCTTCGACAGGTGCGGCAAAGCCACCATTTTTTAGTTTTACAGGGGCTTCTTCCCCTTTTTGGAAATCTTTAATCTCAACATGACAAGCGAACGAGCTCTCTAATGAGGATTTAACCTTTTCACTGTCCTCGTTAGCAATAAACCCATCAATAACAAAGCTGTTTCTTGATTTTGCCATCTTCGACAAGGCATCGTATTTTTCTATTCTCGCAGAATAATAATCGTAAGTATAAAGAAATTCTTTTCGTTTATCTTTGTATGAAATAATCTTGTTTTTAGTAGTTTCAAGCAATTCGTTTGATTGCTTAATTTTTTCTTCAAGCGATTCAATTTTTTCTTTTGGAATACCTTTGCTTGAAGAAGAAGGTGAACTAAATCCTAGGTTTCGCAACGCAGACTCGATTTCAGAGCCATATTTAGTGTGGCAAACAGTGAAAATACAAGTTTGTTGAGTGTTGCTGCTGATTATTTCTACATCTACTGCCGAGACTTTGGGACACTCTTTTGCTAAGTAATTTTTTAAATCACTTTCAGAATATTCAAAAGGAAGAGTCCCTAAAAATACATCTGTGTTTTTTGTGCCTTTGTACCTCATCGAAATATCCAGAGTTTTCCACGGAACGAGACTTTGGATGCTGGTGTTGTTTCTGATAATCTCAGCTTTTTCGTCTGAAATTTTCTTGTTAAGAGAAACAATTTTTGAAGCAATTTTTAATGTCTCCAATGCCTTTTGTTCCGTATCTTTGTACTGCTCTTTGGTAATTTTCTCTCTGCCTTCAAACATTGCAAATGATGAAGTTTCAGGTTTTACCAAACTGTCAAGTGCGTCAATTGCGCTTTTTAAGGTTTTTTGAGCATTTTCAAATGTGATTCGCGAAGATGATATGTCTGTTTTTTTAAACACATCGCCATCTTTTACCTTAGTTTCTGAAATCTCCACACATGATTGCCTTTGCAATAATTCAAGAACATCCTTGCGGTTTTGATTAAGCCCGTATATGCTGATTTTTTTCATGGGCAATACCGCCATTAGCATACCTCCTAACCGAATTTAACTTTTTCACTACGACACGACGATAGAAATTACCTCGTCAACTGCTTTCCCTTTTTGGGTGTTATACGCAGTTTTGAGCTTGTCCACATCGTCTTGCGTGCTTTTAATGATACCGTTTTTGATTGTCTCAGCTTCTGAAATGGCGCTGTTTTTCAACTTTTCGTCACTCTCTTTTTGAGACGCTTTGAATGCACCGAGCATAGCAGATTTTTTTTCTTGTGCATCAGTTGCAAGATTTTCGCTGTCCTTCTTAGCTTTAGCTAAAGTTTGCTTCGCGTTTTCTTCTGCCAAGCTCAAGGTTTCCATGGTGTCTTTTGCCAAAAAATCACCCCTTACTTATAGAAATTCTGAATAATCTTTGTTCTATTTTATTATATTACATTAATTTTCCAAAGTCAAATGAATTTAGCAATTTCGTCAAAAAGTACACAAAAATTTTAGTAGTTCATTATAGTTCTTTTTTATAGAATATAATCACAAACAACAATAACTATTTACGTGTACTGTTGGATTAAATAAATATATAAAGTTTACAATTTCATAATATATAGACGAATAAAAATTGATATAATTAACTTAAAATTTTTTTGTTAATAAAAATTTTTTTATTTTTTATCTTAAAATGCAGGAATTGTTGAATTTTGCTCTTAAAAATGACAATTCATTGCGAATTATTTGAAAGGATGTCATTATTTATGAAAGCAAAATCATTTCACTGTTCAAAAAGCGGAGTTGTTCAACCATTAGCCCAAAACATCGGAATAAATCTTCAGTGTGTTTCCGATAAAATGCCACCTGCTTATCCATGTGATAAAGACAAAGTTGTATTTATAGGAATAGAATTAAACGGAAAAATTCCTGTTCCTGTTACAGATTTCTGTAAGGGTCTTGATACAAACAGAACAAAAGCAGTTGCTTTTTATGTAGTCAACGCTACAGGCGACACAAAAGGCCTTGAAGAGTTAGAGGCAATGCTAAAAAGCAAAGGCGTTCAAAAAGTTGGAGAAACTTTGGGAATTGCTGTAAAATCTTCTCTATTCAAAAAAGGCGAAGTTACACAAGCCGACATTGATAAAGTGGTAGCATGGGCTAAAAATATCAGTGCAATGGATTTCTAATAAAATTTGTTTATTGGGCATTTTAACTTATTCTAATGTATAGTATTAAGTTAAAATGCTACTTTAAAGTAGAAAAATGCACCTTGTTTCAATGAGTGATTTGAAACGAGGTGCATTTTTTAGCTTGCGTAAAATGAATTTGGGATTGCTACATTTAGAACATAAAGCATTATGCTATGCAGATACCTTTTCAAATTGGCTGTTATACAAGTTGGAATAAAATCCGCCTTTTTCCATCAATTCTGTGTGGCTTCCTTGCTCGATGATGTCGCCGTCTTTCATAACTAAAATCAGGTCAGCATTTTTTATTGTAGATAATCTGTGCGCAATGATGAAACTTGTTCTGCCCTTCATCAAATTGTCCATAGCTTTTTGAATTTGTTGCTCGGTTCTAGTGTCAACAGAACTGGTAGCTTCGTCCAAAATCAATATTTTCGGGTCGGCTAAAATTGCACGTGCAATTGTTAAAAGCTGTTTCTGTCCTTGTGAAACATTGCTTGCCTCTTCATTTAGCTCTAAGTCGTATCCGTTTGGAAGAGTTTTGATGAAGTGGTGTGCCTGAGCAGTTTTTGCTGCGTTTTCAACATCTGTTTTGGTAGCATCTAACTTTCCATAGCGAATATTCTCTTCGATACTTCCGTTAAAAAGCCATGTTTCTTGAAGAACCATTCCGAAAATTTTTCTTAGCTCTTCTCGCTTAAAGTCTCTGATGTCGTGGCCGTCGATAAGAATTTTACCCTTGTTTACGTCATAAAATCTCATAAGCAGTTTTACGATTGTGGTTTTTCCCGCCCCTGTAGGTCCAACGATGGCGATTTTTTGACCCGACTTTACGTGGGTGGTGAAGTCGTTGATTATTGTTGTGTCAGGGATATAACCAAAGTTTACTCCTTCAAATGAAACGTTTCCAATGATGTCAACAGCAGGTTTTTTTGTGTCTTTTCCAATGTTTACGTTTAATGCATTTTCTTTGTCAGGCGACTCTTCTTTTTCTGCAAAAAATTCAAAAATTCTCTCAGAAGCTGCTAGAGTTTGTTGTATGACGTTTGACATTTGCGACAATTGCATTATTGGTTGGTTGAATGATCGGGTATATTGGATAAATGCTTGGATGCTGCCGATTGCAAGAAGTCCGCTGATTGCAAGATTTCCGCCGACGACACAAATCAGTACATAGCTGATATTAGTAACTATTGTAAGAACGGGGAAGATAATTCCTGAAAGGAAATTAGCCTTCCAAGCGACGCTGTATAAATTGTTGTTTCCTACGTTAAATGCTTCTTTTGTTCTGTCTGCCGCGTTAAACGCACTTACTATGGTATGGCAACTATAGGTTTCTTCAACAACACTGTTAATGTTTCCAAGCAGTTTTTGTTGTGCAACGAATTTGCTTTGAGATTTTTTTACAACCATTCCTACAAGAAGCCCTGATAACGGCAAGGTGAACAAAGCTATAATAGTTAACTGCCAACTGATGCTGAACATCATAATTAGGATACCGATTAAAGTGGTGATAGACGTGATTATTTGTGTTGCGCTTTGGTTTAAACCGTTATTGATTGAGTCTACATCGTTAGTTAAACGAGATAGCACTTCTCCATTTGTTGTTTTATCATAATATGAAAAAGGGAGGGCGTGGATTTTATTATCAATATCACTTCTGAGTTTATAGGTGATGTTGTTGGTGATTTTTGTCATAATCAAGCCTTGGATAATCGAAAAACTCGCACTGATTAGATAAATAACTGCTAGCGTAAGGATTATCGTTCCGATTGCTCCAAAGTCTATTCCGTTTGCATCTCCTGCGATTTGTCGCATTAAGCCGTCAAAAAGTTCAGTGGTTGCAGTACCAAGTATTTTTGGACCAACTATTGCGAAAATAGAAGAGCAAACTGCGAATACAGCAACTAAAATTAATGCTAATTTGTATTTGCCTAAATACCCGAGAAGTTTTAAGAGTGTGCCTTTAAAATCTTTTACCTTGTCATTTGGATTGAATCCGCCCATGCCACCGCCGGGGCCTCTTCCTCCGCCCATGCCACCGCCGGGACCTCTTCCTCCACCCATGCCACCTTGGGGTTTGCCGTTTTGAGAATTGCCTTCAGGTGCACCTTTAAATTGACCGTTAGGAGGTGTTCTTTTTTGATTGTTATTTGAATTATTCATTTGAAAGTTCCTCCTTTGATAGTTGAGTTGAGGCTATTTCGTAGTAAGTTTGGCAACTTTTTAGTAATTCTTTGTGAGTACCCGAGTCTATTATTTTGCCCTCGTCCAAAACAAATATTTTGTCTGCGTTGAGAATAGTGTTAACGCGTTGCGCAACAATAATGATAGTAGCATTTGAGATGTTATCATTTAAAGCTTTTCTCAAAGTTGCGTCTGTTTTGAAGTCCAAAGCAGAAAAACTGTCGTCGAAAAGGTAGATGTCGGGGTTGATTGCAAGAGCTCTTGCAATAGATAGCCTTTGTCTTTGACCCCCTGAAACGTTTGAACCTCCTTGAGAAATGTCGGAGTTCATTCCGTCTTCTTTATCATTAATGAAATCCAATGCTTGAGCGATTTTTGCAGATTTCTCAATTTGCTCTTGGTTGATGTCCGGTTTTCCATAGCTGATATTCTCGGCTATAGTACCAGTCATTAAAACGCTTTTTTGTGGAACATATCCCAACATTGAATGGAGTTGTTGCAAGGATAAATCCTTAACATTTACACCACTTACTAGAATTTCACCCTGTGTAACGTCATAAAAACGTGGGATTAAATTCAGTAATGTTGATTTTCCCGAACCTGTTGCGCCAATAAATGCTATTGTTTGCCCAGGATTTGCTGTAAAATTTATATTCTCAATGGCACTTTCATCTGCCGAGTCATATTTAAATGAAACATTTTTGAATTCTAATACGCCTCTTAGGGAAGGGTTTGCAGGTTTTGGATTTACAGGGTCTTGGACTGAAACTTCTGTGTCTAAAACTTCTCCGATTCTGTTTGCGGAAACAATTGCGCGAGGAAGAAAAACAAACATCATTGTCATCATCAAGAAACTCATGATGATTTGCATTGCATATTGAATGTAAGCCATGATATCGCCGATTTGAATGTTTGATTGTGCGACTTGCTCAGA
>CAYJBU010000034.1:0-4200 GCA_964368155.1 uncultured Eubacteriales bacterium
AGTAAGCCCACAGAGTACTTTTAAAACGGGTTCGGATTACATGAGCTCGGCTAGGGAACTAAGAGTTTCTATTTTTTCTTTGTTGTGCTTTCTGAGCACTTATTTTCTTGAGTCTGTTGTGACGTCTAAGTAAGAGGATATAAACCCATACAATTACAATGACTGCTACAACTGTCCAAATAAATTGTGCAGAGGTGACAACGTTTATTACGGTTTCGCTGATTTTTAAAAACTCACTTCGCCCCAGTGATTCTTTTGCAACTGCATTAACTGTCGCAATTTTAGAACCGTTATAATAAACATCCGCTTGTGTAATGACGTCTCCTGCAGTTACAGGTGCTTCGATAAACTCTGGAGGATTAACAGAAAAATCCAGATTGCTTGAAGAAACATTGTTTGGTAGCAGTGCAATAACATTATCTTGAGAAATTAGCTGTACAGTTTCGTTGCCCCATGAATATTTAACGTTTACTTCCGACAGCAATTCGCCTTTTTCGATAGCTGTGTATTTTGACAAAGATGAAAATGCCCATTCATACAATCGCTTAGAGTCTTCCATAGCACCATTTATCCCTAAACTGTTTCCGAATTCATCATAAATTTCAGAACCTAATGAAACTACCATGTATGCGTAGTCGCCATTTTCAGCGCTGGTAACTGCACAAGCACCGGATTCTTTTAAAGTTCCTGTTTTAATGCCTGTTGCACTTGAGAGGTAATATCTTCCGTTAAATAAATATTCTGAAAAAAGAGAATTGGTTGAATAATGGTCCCTGCCGTTGGGGAAAAATTGTGTAGGTGACGATTTGTAGACAACTGTGGAAACTATATCGTCGAAGTAAGGCAGAGATTTGGCGTGCATAGTTATAGTAGAAATATCTCTTGCAGTTGAATAGTTATCTTCATGATGAAGCCCGACAGGGTTAGTGAAGTTTGTGTCTTCGCATCCAAGTCTCTTAGCAGTTTCATTCATTAGTTGAACAAATGGTGAATCAGACATGTCATACGCCCTTGAATCAACACCGTATTCATCTGTAGATACGTAAGGGCTGGTATAACCTTGTAAGCTGTCATAGTATAAAGCGAATTGAAGAGCTGCATCTCCACCGGATGGTATCAACATTAAGTAAAGAAGTTCTAATGCTGTGAACTCTTCTCCAATGTATAAACCAGCAACCGAAGCCCAAGAATTATACAGTATGTTGGTTGCTTCCTGTGTGTAGGTTATTTTTGTGGATTCTAAGTCTGCAAAGTTTTCATAAACTACAATAAAAGTCATTATTTTTGATATAGAAGCTACAGGTCTTCTTTCGTCGGGGTTTTGCGAATAAATGACTTTGTTTGTGTTGGTGTCAATCATGTGAATTGAGTCGCCTTTAAGCTCACTGTATGGGAATTCAAACCCCTCAGCGTTTGCATTGAGAGGAAAAAAACCTATTGTAACATATAAAATAAAAAAAACAGCTAATATTTTTTTCAAAATCGTGCTCCTTTGTAAATATCTTGAAAGATATTGTACCATTTTATTGGAAAAAAATAAAGAGAAAAATTAAAAATTTACAAATTACAACATAAATTGCTTTTAATCAATAATGTTAGTATATTGTTTTTTTGTTAAAAATGAAGAGATAATACTATTATTGTTTCGTCAATTAAATACTGGAGAATCTTGGCGGTGATTTTGCTGTATCTCATAGTCAAAGAACCGTTTTCGATGCATAAAGTATTGAAAAGAAGCTTTAACTTGAATTACAGTTAAGTCCATTCTTAATCTTTTGTCCAAAGTTTAATTGTGGAGCAATAAATTCTTGCAAATTGAATAGTAGTGTGGTAGAATGAAATGAACAAAATGGTTAGTTCATTTGTTTATCATTTACAATGAGTAGATTAAAAAATAAGGATTGAGGTAGGCAATATGACAAAAAAGAATACAAATGCCCTGATATTGTTCTATATTTGTTTGTTTATTATTCTTATTTTTTTTGGTATAAGTATTTATTCAAATCAGATTAATATTAGCTTAACACAATCTACCACAGCAACATTGGAAGAGATTTCATCACAAAAACAGTTTCTGTTTGATACAACATTTGAAAATGAAATAGCACATCTAAATACTGTTTCTCGCTCGTTGACTATGTCAGGTTTGGATGATGATGAGATTTCTCAATATCTGGAAGAAATAGCTATAGCAAATGATTATTCACACTTAAGCTTAGCTAAACGCAATAACGTTGTGATTACAAATAGCGGTAGAATTCTGCATGTACAGCTAACCGATATTTTTCCTTATTTCCAGAGAGTTTTAGAGGGTGAGACTATTGTCGAGGCTTTTGATGATGAAGATACCGGCAACAGAATATTAAGTATTTCGGTGCCTTCATATGACAACGGAAGTATTACAGGTGCGGTAACAGCTCAATTTTACAGTACTAATTTGGATGAGTTAATGGCTTCTTCGTTTGGTGGTAATGCGTACATTTTCATTGTTGATGAACAGGGAGATATCATTACAGATACTTCAAACGAGTTCACATTAGCTACAAATAATATTTTTGATTCATTAGAGCAAGCAACTTTTGAAGACTTGATGAGTGTTGATAAGTTGATAGAAGAAATGAATAATAAAAAAGACGGTATTCTATACTACGAGCTCGAAGGAAATTCCAGGATTGCAGAATACAAGCCGCTTCAAGTCAATGATTGGTATTTGTTTGTTGCAATTCCAAGGGAAGTGGTTACACAGAGTTCAGGAGTTATTATTCAACAGGTTGCTATATTTAATATTGGAATTGGGGCAGCAATGGCACTGTTAATATTGTTCATAATGTTTTTTCATAAGAATTCGGTTAAAGAACTTGAACAAGCTTTGTACTATGACGAGTTGACACATATTCCAAACAGAGTGAAATTTAAGATTGAAGTTAAAAGAATTCTTGAAGAAAATCCCAAAAATCGCTTTATCATTGTGAAATTGGACATAGCTGATTTTAAAGCGATAAATGAATTGTTCACCTTCGAGATGGGAAATTCTACGCTGACAGCGATAGCAGATGTTGGAAAAACTGTTGAAGGGCATAATTTCGTGCAAGCTAGAGTGGGAACAGACGAATTTCTTTTGTTTGCAGACTATGATTTCTTTGAAAATCTAGATGAAATGAGACATTTTTACGAAGCTCTGTTTGCCTCAATTGCTCCTGTAGCGCAATTCCACAACATTCGATTTAGGTATGGAAGATATATAATCCCTTTAGGGTGCGTTGATGTTGAGGATATTGTGCACAAGGTTATTTTGACGCACAGTTTTGCGAAAACCAGAAATATTGATGAAGTATGTGATTATGATGAAGAACTTCGAAGTAATATGGTAAAAACAAGTGAGATAACAAACAAAATGAAGCCTGCTCTTGCAAATAATGAGTTTTTGGTATACCTTCAGCCAAAATACAAATTGAAGGACAATCAAATCGGTGGAGCGGAAGCGTTGGTTAGATGGAGAGAACCTGACGGAACTTTTGTTTACCCAAATGAGTTTATTCCTATATTTGAAAACAATGGTTTTATTGTTGAACTCGATAGATATATGCTAAAAAAAGTGTGTGAAATTATTAAAGATTGGTTAGAAAAAGGATACGATTGTTTCCCAATTTCGGTTAATTTTTCGAGGTTGCATATGGTAAATCCTCATTTTACACGGGATATTGAAGAAATAGTAGAAAGTTATAATATTCCTACTAGATTAATTGAAGTGGAGTTAACTGAAAATATTTTCATTGATAATTCAGGCATTTTTGAGAAATTGATTAACGAGTTACATGATATGGGATTTACGCTTTCTGTCGACGATTTTGGCTCTGGGTATTCATCGCTTGGACTGCTTCAAAATGTTAATGCAGATGTGATTAAGCTAGATAAATCTTTCTTTGATGAAATAAATGAAGACGGTAAAAATGAAATTGTTGTCGAGAGTATTATCTCTATGTTGAACAAGCTGAACATGAAAACAGTCGCTGAGGGCGTAGAGACTAAGGAACAAGTTGACTTTTTAAGAAAAGTTCAATGCGACATGGTTCAAGGTTATTACTTTGCAAAACCGATGCCTTTAGATGAATTCGAAAAAAAATATGAAATCAGCATATAGAGGAGATGATAGTTTGAAAATAAATTTTCAAACAGCAAGTTTTGTGCTTTTAAGTCTTG
>CAYJBU010000034.1:4300-17914 GCA_964368155.1 uncultured Eubacteriales bacterium
CGACTTAAATTTTACTTACGTAAAATCGCTCAAAACGTTGCGGTTTATCAAGAAATGATGGTCATTAGTTTGAAAATAAATTTTCAAACAGCAAGTTTTGTGCTTTTAAGTCTTGCGACTTAAATTTTACTTACGTAAAATCGCTCAAAACGTTGCGGTTTATCAAGAAAGGATGGGTCATTAAAATGTTACAAAACAAGTTGGAAATAGGTTTTCTTGATTGCCTAGGGGAACATTGCTTCGTTTCAGATGTTGAGACATATGAGTTAAAGTATATTAATCCTTCTTTAAGAAAAGCGTTGAATATTGCAGATGATTTCGAGCTGAAAGGTCATTTGTGCTATAATCTGATATATAACAAAAGTGAACCTTGCGAAAAATGCTCAAGCAAAACCTGTGGGGTTGGCGAAAGAGTTAATCGTATTGATTGTGATGAGGATAAAGGCACTTGTACCTCTGTTACCAATAGAATTATTGTGATTGATGGGAAAAAGTATAATCTACACACTCTTGAAGATGTAACAGAAAAATTAAAAAGCATCAAGGAATTGGAAAGACGTTCAAAAGTGGATGCAGCACTGCTGAGTTGCGCTCAAACTTTATCTCAAACAGATGAATTCGACAAAGCGATTAATAATATACTTGCTATAATAGGTGAGTTTTATGGGGCTGAACGTGCACATGTGTATGAAATTCAACCTCGTCGAACATCTTTTGTTAATACTTTTGAATGGTGTGCAGATATAGAAAATCCTTATAAACACAGCGGACAAAAATTGCCTGATGACATAACTAAATTGTTGTGTGAAGAATTTTTGCTTAACAGACAAATATTGTTTGTCGGAGTCGATTGTTTAACCGAAAATAGTGTTGCAAAAAACATCTTAGAAGCTTATAAGATTAAAGATTTTTTGCTCTCCCCACTCATATCAAATAACACGGTTTTGGGATTTATTGGAGTAGATAATCCTGATTTAACAGATATTGATAAGACTTTGATTGCTTCTGCTACTAACTTTGTTTTAGACGATTTGTTAAAACGCAGACTTCAATCACAATTAGAGCGATTAAGTTATATAGATGCGCTTACAGGAGTTTATAATAGAAATAAATTCATGCACTATATTGAAGATTTAGAGGTTAATCCGCCTGACTGTCTTGGTATTTTGTATGCAGATATTAACGGCTTAAAGCCAGCTAATGATACATATGGTCACGACTATGGCGATAGTTTGATAGTTAGGACAGCAGAAATGCTTACTAATAATTTTGGGAAATATGTATACAGAATTGGTGGAGATGAATTTGTTGCACTTGCTCCGAATATTGATGAAGCAAGTTTTGAAAGTTCTGTCGAAAACTTTAGCTTAGAATCTGAAGTAGATAAAGTGTTGAGTATTTCTATTGGTTATACTTGGAAAAAAGGGCATTTTGATTTGTTGAAAGAAATTGAACATTCTGACAATCTTATGTATGCTGAAAAACAGAATTACTATAGAACTGCACTTCCAAGCAAAATGTCTTATAAATCTGCTATTGAAGCAGATTTGATAGACGATATTTCTAAGGGCGTGTTTGATGTATATTTGCAAGCAAAAGTCGAGCTTTCTACCGGTAAAATTAAAGGAGCGGAGGCATTAGTAAGGAAGTTTGATGCGACAGGAAAGGCAGTTTCTCCGGAGAATTTCATAAATAATTATGAAAAAGAAGGAGTTATAAAACATGTGGATTTCTTTGTTTTTGAAACCGTGTGTAAGACACTTAGGAAGTGGATTGATGACGGTCATCCTATGAACATTTCTGTTAATATTTCAAAAATTACTTTTTTAGAACAATATGTAATAAAACAATTACGTGCGATTTGTGAAAAATATGAAATTCCGCCTCAATATATTGAGATAGAAATAACTGAGAGTACAGGGCGCACAAATGCCGAGTTGCTTAGTCGCAAAATTTCAGAAGCAAATAAACGTGGATTTTCTATCGCACTCGATGATTTTGGCTCACAGTATTCAAATCTACTACTTTTATCTTCTATGGAGTTCTCGCAAGTTAAAATTGATAAAAGCTTGATTGATAAAATATGTAAAGATGAAAAAAATATGCATATAATTCAACATGCACTGAGCATGTGTCGAAGTTTGAGTTCAATGCAAACAATCGCTGAGGGCGTTGAAACTGAAGAACAGAGAGCCATGCTTGACTCGTTTGACTGTGATTTAGGCCAGGGATATTTGTTCTCAAAACCGTTGCCGATTAACGAATTCTTAAAAGTCTATTTGGAGCAATTGGATAGCAAAGATACCCCAAATAGCTTTGAATAAGATAATATTAAATTAAAACTGACTTGCAATCCATATGGACGGCAAGTCAGTTTATTTTGTATTAAAGTTTTTTGTTAATTTTCAAGTTTTTTCCTTTTTGTAAATGTAAAATGTGCTGAAGAGGTTAAGGGTTTTTATAAACAAAATCCTAAAATTTTATGAATTAAGTATACCTAAATCAAGCTAAAGAAGACGAAGCCTCTATGACCCAGTTTATTCGTTTTTTGTCTATGGCTGCCGACAATGTGCAGTCTGCGCCAATGATTAAGCCAGTTTTACCAAAATTGTTTATTATCTTAACAGTTTCTGCTTGGACTTCTTCTTTACTTCCATTAAATAGCAATGCGTTGACTCTGTTGTCAAAACCTCCTAAAATTGTTTTACCTCCAAAGAACTCCTTGCCTTTAACAACGCTTAAATCTTCAACATAAACTGCCCAGTTAATTACTTTTGCAGGGTAGTTTTTCCAGTTTTCCATTCGGTTTTTATCCCCTGCCCAGCCACAGCAGTGCAAGATATTGTTTTCACTGAATTTGTTAGCATGTTCTAACACAAATAGGTCGGTTGGAGCAATGTATTTAGCATAGTCTTCACTGCTAAATCTATATTCCTCGCCCCCTTGCAAGCAGTAGTAAATTCCGTCGCACCCTCCTTCGGTTATCACCAGTTCAGCGATTGTAGCATTGTCTTGTGCAATAACATCTAATGCATGCAATATTGCCTCGGGGTCTTCTTTTAGATGTTTCATTACTAAATCATCAGAAGTTCCAAAACGGATTGATGAGAACGGAGCGAATACATTATAAAATGTGCAGCACTCTTTGCCGATTTTATCTGTTATCCCCTTTACTCTTTCTACTTGTTCTCTGATAAATGGGTGATTTGCACCCAATGGTTTAATTTTTCTCCAGTCAGAAGACTCTTTTATATCTACTTCAAAAGGATAAGGGAAGTAAGAATCAGACATGATTTTTACCATATCGGGGTTGATTTCATCGTAAAATTTTAGATGTGCATCAATACAAGCCTGACCTTTGGTTTCTTCTCCTGTGAAATGAAACCAAAAGCCTACTGGAACACGGTCCACTTCTTTTTGATTAAAGGCATTCAGTACACGAGTTTTTTTATCCATGAATTTACCTCCTTGAAATCTAATTAATAATGTACGAGTTTAGTTGCTGGGCGATAAAATATCATCGATAAGTTTAAGTTCCTCGTCGGATAATTTTAAGTTGTTTGCTGTTTTTGCATTTTCTACTATTTGAGACAATCTGCTAGCACCTATGATGACCGAGCATACAGTTTCTCTTCTCAAACACCAAGCAAGTGCTAATTGAGATAAGCTTTGTCCCCTGTCCGATGCTATCTTGTCAAGTAATTTAGCTTTTTCAACTTTTTCTTCCGTAACAGAATCAGGCTTCAAGAAAACACTCGCAGAAGCTGCACGGCTGCCTTCTGGAATACCATTGAAATATTTGTTTGTCAAAAGGCCTTGGGCTAATGATGAAAAAGTGATTGCGCCAATACCCTCTTGGTCCAGAACATCTAGTAGACCATCTTCTGGGTGGCGATTAAACATTGAATATGATGTTTGGTGAATTAGGCAGTGAATTCCCATTCCTTTTAAAATCTCGCTCGCTCTTTTTGTGTCAGCAGGATTGTAGTTTGAAATACCAACGTACAAAGCTTTACCTTGTCTAATTATTGAAGCTAGCGCGTCCATGCTTTCTTCAATAGGAGTGTTCGGATCGGGTCTGTGGTGATAGAAAATATCAAAATAGTCAAGACCTGTTCTTTTTAAACTTTGATCACACGAAGCGACTAAACTCTTTTTAGAACCCCATTCACCATAAGGCCCCGGCCACATTAAGTAACCAGCTTTGCTTGAGACAATAATTTCGTCACGATATGGTTTTAGGTCTTTTGCAAAAACCTTTCCGAAACACTCTTCAGCACTTCCCGGAGGAGGCCCGTAGTTATTTGCAATATCAAAATGAGTAATACCCATGTCAAACGCACCTAAAATCATGTCTTTTGAAGTTTCATAATTAGTTGCCTCTCCAAAGTTATGCCACAATCCAAGTGAGATAAATGGGAGGAGTATTCCACTCTTTCCACATCTGTTGTAGGTCATTGAGTCGTATCTATTGTTGTTTGCATTGTACATTTTAATATCAAACCCTTTCAATTTTTGTTAACCAGAGTATGCTTTATTATAACACCAATTCAAACAAAAGTCACGTGAATTATGGGCGTGTAAGCATAGTAATAATAATGTGATTTGGGTATTTATTTGTGTAGTTTTTACAAAAAAATATATATTAGTTAATAAAATAAATAAAAAGATGCGATTTTAACTGTTTGAATGTTTGCTGAAATTAGGAATTGAAGGGTAAGAAACTAAAGGATAGTAAATCAAATGTATTGCTCCACCAATTAAAAAGTGGACAAAAGATTGGCGAGGGATTTTTCTGTAGTTCGAGGAAAAGGTTCTTTGACGATGAAATACTGCAAAATCTCCGCCAAGATTGTCCAGTATTTAATTGGCGGAGCAATAGTTCTACACCATGTATTTCCCTGTCACGCTGTTCATGTTCAAAGTAATCTCATGAGGTGTTCCAATTGCAATGATTTTGCCACCATTCTCTCCACCAAATGGACCCAGCTCAATGATGTAGTCGCTTTTTGACAGTAGTTTAGTTTCATGCTCTATGATAAACACAGAGTTGTTTTGAAACACCAGTTTTTTCAGCAAAGCGAATAATTTTTCACAATCTGATGGATGCAGTCCTGTTGATGGTTCGTCAAGCAAATACAAAGTGTGGAAACTACTGCCTTTTGCAAGCTCCTTTGAGAGTTTGAGACGTTGACATTCACCACCTGAAAGGGTGGTTGTCGATTGTCCCAGTTTCAAATATGACAATCCAACTTCATCGATTGTGTTCAGCTTTTTAATAATTTCGTTGTTGCTTTTGAAAAATTCCACATTTTCCAGCACTGTTGCGTTTAGAACATCAGAAATGCTTTTATTTTTGTATTTTACAGATAGAATTCTTTTTTTAAATCTATGACCTTTACACACGGGACAGGTCACTTCAACATCATCTAAAAACTGCATGTCAAGAGGAATAACTCCAAGTCCTTCGCATTTTTCACAGCGACCGCCTTTGACATTAAAAGAAAAATCAGCTGGTTTGAGTTTCAATTTTTTTGCTTCTTGCTGATTTGAATATAGCTCTCTAATTAGCGTGAAAACTTCTGAGTAAGTTGCGACATTACTTCTGATTTGTCTTCCAATAGGGCTTTGGTCAATTTTAATTATCTCGCTTACATGCTCAAATCCCTTGATGTTTTCTGCATTTTTTCTTTGTTCAATTACATCAAAAACTAAACTGGATTTTCCGCTGCCGGAAACTCCTGCAAATGAAACTAATTGTCCAAGAGGAATTTTCACAGAGACTTGCTTTAGATTGTTTGCAGTTGCATTTATTACCTCGATAAATTTATTAGTATTAATAAGTGGATTTTCCGGTACTAGTTTATCATTTTTAAGATACCTTGCAGTTTTTGATATATTACTTTTGGAGACTTCCGAAACAGTGCCTGTTGCGACAATTTCACCACCTTGAGTTCCTGCACCAATTCCAAAGTCAATGACATAATCACATTCGCTTACAAAACTCATGTCGTGTTCAATCACGATTACAGTGTTGCCTAAATCTCGAAGTTTTTTAAGAGATTTTAACAATAGTTTTGTATCTCTCGCGTGAAGTCCTGTTGTAGGCTCGTCTAAAATGTATAACACTCCTGTAAGCCCACTTTCAAGTATGCTCGCAAGTCTTAAACGCTGGCTTTCACCTCCTGAAAGAGTGAACACAGGTCTCTCTATTGATAAATATTCAAGTCCAATTTTCTTGATTCCGTTAATCCTTTTTATTAGGTCAATAAAAACTGTGTCGGAAATGATTTTTGCAGAATGTGAAAGAGTTGCTTGTGTGTCCTCTAAAAATTTTAGTAATGAAGTTATTGAAAGAGCACTAACTTCAGTCAAGGTTTTTCCGTTTATCTTTGCATGTCTTCCGTCAAAACCAAGCCTTGTTCCGTCGCAATCATTGCATTTTTTTTGAGTAAGCGATGAGTTTAATGTGGGGTTGTTGAGTTTTTTTGTTGCTGATTCAACGATTTTTTTGTCAATAAAAGTCACAATTCCCTCGACATATCCATCTTGAACTCGCTTTGGTTTTTTCACGTTTGGAAATTGAGCTTTGAAATCTTCACAGTCCACTCCGTGCATGAAAACTAGCCTTTCAAGGCTGTTATAATCGCTTATTTTTTTGCTTGCATCAAATACAAAACCATAATGCTCCCCACATTTTTCAAGAGTGTTTTTATAGTGCTGAGCAAACATCTCGTTGCTCCAAAGATAAAATGCTCCCTCTCCTATGCTTTTGCTTTCGTCTAGCAATTTGGAATAATCCGCAGTGGTGACCGTTCCCAAGCCTTTACAACTAGGGCAGGCTCCATCTGTTTTGTTGAATGAAAAGCTAGCCATGCTCAAGTGGTGAAGTTTAGTTTTACAATTTGGACATGCAGTATCTGTAAAGTCGATTTCTTCGTCTTCATCAAATGAAGGCTGCATTTCAGTTTTGCAATTTGGGCATATTCTCGTAGCGAGTTTTGCGTATAGAATTCTTAGATAAGTTAGGATTTCAGTATATGTTCCAACTGTTGAACGTGGGTTCTTTGAAAGTACTCTTTGCCCAACTGATATAGACGGAGATAAGCCAACAATGCTTTCTACTTTTGGTTTGTTTAGTCCGTCTGTTACCATGCCCATTGATTCTAAATACTGTCTTTGACATTCTTTTTGCAAAATATCCATCGCAAAACTGCTTTTTCCGCTACCCGACACCCCTGTGAGTGCGATTAGTTTGTACTTTGGTAAATCCACGCTCACATTTTTTAGATTGTTTTCCATTGCTCCTGTTATTTTAATTATCTCGTTTCGCATTAGTCCTCCATCAAATAATCAGCCATAAATTCAAGAATTTCGGCAAAAATTTCTTTTTTATCTTCAGAAAAGTATTCGTCCACTGCATCCATTAAAGTGATAGCTTTTGAGGGAGTGCTGTGCTCTTTTACTTTGTCTGAAAGCGAAAGAAAAGTTGCTCTTTTATCTTGTGTTGATTGAGTCTTAATAATAAATCCTTTTTTTTCAAGTTCGTTTACCTTTTGCGTGGTCGCAGGTCGAGATAAATTTAGTCTGCTTGCAAGCTCGCTAACAGTTATTTTATCTTTGTGACCTATAATGAAAAGCTGAACAATGTCTGAATATGGTAAATTGTTGCCAATTTCACTGTCACGTAAACTTCTGTAGCAATCAATGTCGATTGCGCTCATAAATTTGAAATATTCTTCTCTCATGTAAACCTCCATATAGTTTCAATATTGAAATTATATCATGAGAGTGGATTGTTGTCAATATAGTTTCGAATTTGAAACTATGCATAATATTGGTAACACAATGCGACATTCCTCGAACTACACTATAGATACGTGTTCAAGTTTAAATTTATTTTGAAAAATTGTTTCGAGTGGATGATTTTAGTAAAAATATTGCGATGAAGAAAACAGCTAATTCTGCTACCGGCATAGTCAGCCACACACCGTTTATTCCAAACATATAAGACAAAATTAAAGCGGTTGGGATAATTATGATAAACCCTCTTAGAAGAGACAGAATAAAAGCACTTTTTGTTTGTGAGGTAGAGCTAAAATACGATGTAATCAATATATTAACACCTACGAAAACAAAGGCTGTAAAATAAATATAGAGTCCGTTGACAGCGATTTTTGCAAGCTCTTCGTTTGCGTCTTTGTTAAATGCGGAAACGATGTTTTCAGCAAAAATAACAGTGGTTAAGTACACGATTATTGCGATAACAGCAGAAGAAACCAATGCGTAGCTTAGTATTTTCCTTGCATCTTTATGTTTTTTCTCTCCAATGCAACGACTAATAATCGGTTGCGCTCCTTGAGAAATTCCCGTAAAAATTGCTACAATAACAAGTGCGATGTTTGCAATGATGCCATATGCAGCAACGCCGAGATTACCAGCAATGTCTAGTATTACCATGTTAAAAACAATAATTACAATTCCTGACGAAAATTCAGTAATCAAAGCCGAAATTCCAAGTGAAGTTATGTCTAATATTTTCTTTATGTTAGGAGAAATTATCTTAATATGAAAGGTGTTTTTCTTTTTGATGATATGCGTGGATAAAATTAAAACGCTGATAGTAGGTGCAATTCCAGTTGCTAATGCCGCTCCGAATATACCCATGTTGCATGGGAAAATCAATATGTAGTCAAGAATAATATTAGAAAAACTACCTGTCAGCATTGCTGTCATTGCTAATCTGGGGTTTCCATCGTTTCTTACAAAGCATATCAGAACGTTGTTAAGCAAAAACATTGGAGAAAAACATAAAATAGTTCGTATGTAAATGCTTGTGTTTAACAGTGTTTCGCTATCTGCACCAAGTATTTTAGCTAGTTGTTCTGCGTAAAAAATACCGAAAATAAGAAAAACCACGGACATAAAAGTGGTGCAGTATAAAGACTGTGTGTAGATGCTTTTTGAATTTGAGATAGAAAAGCGAGTTGCACCGCCCAAGCCAATCATTAAACCTGTTCCATGTATAAAACTGTATATTGGCAATGCAATGTTAAGAGAGGTGAGTGCATTTGTTGAAATTCCTTGCGCAATAAAATAAGTGTCTGCAAGAATGTAGCAAGACAAACCAATCATACCAATAATGTTAAGTGAAACATACTTGAAAAATTCATGTTTTAATGTGCTTTTTGTCATTGTATATAGTCCTTATCTTTAAAAAATTCGTAATTAATCCAAAAAATAAACATCTGCTACACATCTTCTAAGACCTAATGATGTGTAAACAAATGCTCGTGCATTTCTACCCGGTGGCAGACAGTTATTTTTGTTTTATTATAGCACACATAAAAATGAATGTCTATAGAAATTCTTAATTCTCTGATTTTTATTGCTTGTGGAATGGATTTGCTTTTTGTTAAAATTATATTGAACAATTTTGCATATCAAAATAGTGTGTACTATTGAATTTTGTTGCATTAACTGATATAATGTTTTTAATAATAATGAAAAGTGTTATAATAAAATTTTAAGGGCAAAGTTTTCATTAGATTAGGGCAAATCCAAAAAAACATTATCTATAGGGAGAAGATAAGAAGCAGTGGAATAAACAAGAATTGGATTAAAATTTAAAAGTAATTTTTCAAAGATAATTCAGTTGTATATGACATTTCTTTATTATCACAATTTGTCACAAAAAACTCACAAAGTATTCAGTATTTATTCATTGACCAATCGTTCAAAGTGTGATATAGTATATACATTGAACAATTGGTCAATGAAATTTAAATTGCGGAATAAAAATTTCAAACAACAAGGGTAAGGTTAGTTTAAAAATTAATTTTCAACAGCAAGTTTTGTGCTTTTAAGTCTTACGACTTAAATTTTACTAAATGCGAGCTTGCTCGCACTGCAAAAATCGCTCAAAACGTTGCTACTTATCAAGAGAGGGTGGTTATTAAAATGAACAAAGTCGACTTAAATAATGAAACTGTTTCAAAAATAGTAAATAGTGCATTAGAGCTATTTAATACTAATGGTTATGCAGGGACATCAATAAGTGATATCTCGAAAAAAGCGCAGTTGTCAAAAGGTATTTTATATCATTATTTTAAAAATAAGGATGGGTTGTATTTATACTGTGCAAGTTTGTGTATTGATAGATATATTGATTACTTAAATGACAAATTACAAAATCCAATTTCAAAACCAGACTCTCTTTCAGAGAACATTAAATATAGAATTCAATTTTTTGATGAAAATCCAAAGTTAAAATCTTTGTTTATGTTTATTGTTACAAAAAAGCCTGCTCATTTGGCTGAAGAGTTGATAGAGATTAGAAAGAAGATGACTGAAAATGATGTATTGAGACTGAAAGAAGCTAGAGGTAGCATAAAGCTTGGAAAAGGAGTAACAGAGGCAGATGTATTAAATTTGACTGCTTTTGTGCAGAGTAGTTCTGCCTTCCTGTTTCTGGAAAACCCCACAGAAGAACAAAGAACCGAAAGAGTAGATGTGATAGTTCGTTTGGCTAAAATATTTATTAATGGACTTAAGGAGGATTTGGAATAATGAAAAAGAGCCTTTTAAGTAGACTTATTGATAAATTAAAGCAAGACAAAATTGCTTTTAGAATTTATTTGGTTTTGCAAACTCTGATAGCAATAACAATGGTAAGGACATTTTTTCGCGGGGAATATGAAAGTGTCTTTGTATGCGTGTTGACAACAGTTTTGCTGTTAATTCCAGCGTTTTTTGAAAATACATTCAAAGTGAAATTGCCTACAACACTCATGGTTATAATTCTATTATTTATCTTTGCAGCAGAAATTTTAGGCGAGATAAATGCTTACTACCTCAAATATGAGAGTTGGGACACCATTTTGCACACAACAAATGGATTTTTGTGCGCGGCGATTGGAATTGGTATAATTGATTTACTAAATACATCAAAAAAAACGAGCATTAATCTGTCTCCAATGTATGTAGCAGTCGCAGCGTTCTGTTTTTCAATGACAATAGGAGTTTTGTGGGAGTTTTTTGAATATGGAATGGACGTTTTTATGCACACTGATATGCAAAAAGACACAATAGTTCAAAATATTAGTTCAATAGCTTTAAACCCTGAGGGTGTAAACACACCTGTCATTATCAATGGAATTACTGAGGTATCAGTGAATGGTGAAGTTTTGGCAGTGAATGGTTATTTAGACATAGGACTGCATGACACAATGATTGATATGTTTGTGAATTTCATAGGTGCGGTAATCTTCAGTGTAATTGGTTATTTTAATGTAAAAGCAAAGGGCAAAAACAAATTTGCAAAAGAATTTATTATGGTAGTAGAAGAAGAGAATACAGTAGAAACAAAAGAAATAGTAGGCAAGTTGGATAAGTAATCCGATTTGAATAAAATGAAAATTAATAACAGGAAAGAATGGAGTATTATCATGAAAACAAACAAAAATAAAATAAAAAGAACATCGCTAGCAATGTCAATGGTATTATTATCGGCTTTTACACTAGTTGGATGTAGCTCGGAACCAGAGTATGGACTCAGCATAACTGCCATTGCTCCATCAGTAAGTCAAGACAAAGCTGAAGAGTATGAAGCGACGCTTACTGTGGGTGAGGAAAATTTACCTGTGCAAGTTAATACAGAGATGATGATTCCTTCGCAAGAAGAGGAAAATGTTGATCCTGATGCTGAGTATAATCCTGAAGATAGTATGGATGATTTGAATGATAAATCTGCAGAGATGATGGGTGCTGCAGGCATGATGAAAATCACAGCACAAATATCTGCAAAAGAAATTGATATTATTATTTCCGATTATGAAAACGGACAGCGTTTAGCTTCAATGGGCACTTATATGACTCTTGATGAAGTGTTTACTGCAGAAGAACTTGCTGAAATTGACGAGAGCTTAATAGTAAGCTATGAAGAATATGATGAAGATAACAACCCAACAGGGAATATGCTTCCTGCCTCTGGAATTGACGTAACAGCAGTAGAAGAATTCAGTGAATTTATGGCTGGGGAACAACTTGTTTGTCACGTTGTTGGAAACACAGAAAATCTTGAAGACTCAAAAGATTATTTGATGTCGTTAATTGTATAAACAAAAAAATATTTTCTATAGCACTGAATCAAATGTGGTTCAGTGCTTTTTTGAGCACAAAATATGTTAAAGCTATTGTTATTGATTCACCAATAAACAATGCACAATATTACAAGGAAGAGAGCAATTGAGTTATTTCGCAGTTACTTAAAATACTTAATTATGTTTAATTTGCACTATCCATATTTACATTTTATGTGAAATTTGATTGATTTGTGCATTGAAATTAGTAGGAAAGCTTGATGTAATTTAATTAGTAAACTACTAAAAAACTATAAAAAACTATAAAAAACAGAAAGGGTAATTGTTATGAGAAAAATTATCAATGGAGTTTTGGTTGTGCTTATGATGTGTATGTTACTTGCATTTGTAGCTTGTGAAAGTGCTCCAGCTAGTAAAGTGGCGGGAGAATGGACGGGAAAAGATACAGATGGTTCTACTGTAACCTGGACTTTCAATGCAGATAATACATTATCTACAGAGCATCAATATTTTGGTGACAAAGAAGGTACTTATACTCTTAACATTGCAAATGAAACAGAAACCACTGCTGACGGCACGATAGCTATTATGCTTGATGGATGGGACGAAGAGAAAGTATACGATTTAGATGTTACAGAAACTAGTTTGACCTTGTTAATTGATGACGGAATGTCTCCTGAATATTGGTTTGAAAAATAATATTGTTTAAGCAATGACGAGGCTGTCGCAAATGATTTTTACCATTTGCGACAGCTCGTACTTTTTTTCAGCCCCTTTTGGGGATGTTTTCACCTTAATGCGACAGTCTCTATTTTCTACTTTTAAAATCTTTGTCAATGCGCTCTCTCCACTTTTTGCTAAGAGATTTTGTAGAGCGAACACTGCTTATTGCTTCGCTCATAACCATGTAATTCAGCGTAGTGCCTGCACTGTCGCTGTGATAATCAACTGCCATATCTTTATCAATTCCAAATTTATCAGCCTCCGCTCTTGCGTCAATGTTTGCACCGAGAAAGATAAATTCCCATGAGTGTTTTTCCTTTGTTGCTTCAATAAGAGATTTAACCTTTTTATAGTTGAATTCGTGGCTTGCGTTTTCCATTCCGTCAGTGGTAATAATAAACATCACTTTTTCGGGTCGCTCGCTTTCGCTTGTGTTCTTATAGGCGTTTAGTGTTTTGTTAATACTGATTCCAACAGCATCTAGCAAAGCGGTAGTTCCTCTTACGAAGTAATCGTTTTCGGTGATTGGGCTAACGCCTTTAATGTTTGTTCTATCGTGTAAAAGTTCAATTTGGTCATCGAATAAAACAGTTGATACAATAGCCTCGCCCTCTTCCTTTTTCTGTTTTTCAACAAGAGAGTTGAACCCTCCAATAGTGTCGCTTTCAAGTCCTCCCATCGAGCCACTTCTGTCTAAAATAAAAACTAATTCTACTAAATCTTTTTTCATTGTAATGTTCTCCTTTAAGTTATAGTCGAACCAATACAAAAAACGTACAAAGACAGCAAA
>CAYJBU010000035.1:0-17870 GCA_964368155.1 uncultured Eubacteriales bacterium
GCAGTCAACGTGAGCGTAGTGACGATCGTCTGTCTCATACTCAACGTGAGCTGTATTAATTGTGATACCACGTTCTCTCTCTTCTGGAGCTTTGTCGATCATTGAATAATCTTCAAATTTAGCTTGACCTTTAAATGATAGAACTTTTGTGATAGCAGCTGTTAAAGTTGTTTTACCATGGTCAACGTGACCGATTGTTCCGATGTTTACGTGTGGCTTATTTCTTTCAAATTTTGCTTTTGCCATTTTTAATTGCCTCCTTTATAAAGCGAATTTAATTTAATTCATTGGTATTATTCTAACACAAAGTGTTAAAAAATCAAGTGTTTTTTTGGGTTTTATCTAAATTTTACATTTAAAAACTTATTCTGCTTTCTTTCTTGAAGAAATAACAGTTTCTGAAACTGATTTTGGAAGTTCTGCATAGTGAGCAGGCTCCATTGTATACTGTCCACGACCTTGAGTCTTAGAACGCATATCAGTTGCATAACCGAACATTTCTGAAAGAGGAACTTCACTGTTAATTTGTTGAGCGCCTAGTACAGCGTCCATACCTAAAATCATTCCACGACGTGAGTTAAGGTCGCCGATAACGTCTCCCATATACTCGTCAGGAACTATAACAGTAACTTTCATGATTGGCTCCATTAATACAGGATCTGCTTTTTTCATTGCATCTTTAAATGCCATAGAACCTGCAATTTTAAACGCCATTTCAGATGAGTCAACTTCATGGTATGAACCATCATAAAGTGTAACTTTACAGTCAACAACATTGTATCCAGCAAGGATACCTGAAAGCATTGCGCCTTGGATACCACTGTCAACAGCTGGGATATATTCTTTAGGAATAGAACCACCAACGATTTGGTTAACAAATTCGTAGCCTTTTCCTGGATTTGGCTCAACTCTGATTTTAACATGACCGAATTGACCTTTACCACCCGATTGACGAGCGTATTTCATGTCAGACTCTGAGTTTCTTCTGATTGTCTCTTTGTAAGCAACTTGCGGTTTACCTACATTAGCTTCAACTTTGAATTCACGAAGAAGTCTGTCAACGATAATTTCAAGGTGTAACTCACCCATACCAGCGATGATTGTTTGACCTGTTTCCTCATCTGTGTAAGCTTTGAAAGTTGGATCTTCTTCTGCAAGTTTTGCAAGAGCAATACCCATTTTTTCTTGTCCAGCCTTAGTTTTAGGCTCGATAGCAACACGAATAACAGGATCTGGGAATTCCATTGACTCAAGGATAATAGCGTGGTTTTCGTCACAAAGTGTGTCACCTGTTGTTGTGTTTTTCAATCCAACAGCAGCTGCAATATCACCTGCGTAAACTTTGTCTATATCTTTTCTGTCGTTTGCGTGCATTTGCACGATTCGGCCGAGTCTTTCTCTGTTTCCTTTGCTTGAGTTATAAACAGAAGTACCTGCATTTACAGTTCCGGAATAAACACGGAAGAAAGCAAGTTTACCCACGAATGGGTCTGTAGCAATTTTAAATGCCAAAGCCGCAAATGGCTCATCATCAGAAGATTTTCTTACATCTTCTTCTTCTGTATCAGGGTTAACACCTTTAATAGCGTCAACATCAACAGGAGATGGCATATAATCTACAACAGCGTCAAGTAATTTTTGAACGCCTTTATTTTTGTATGAAGTACCGCAAACAACAGGAATCATGTCGTTGTTCAAAGTAGCTTTTCTGATGCAAGTTTTGATTTCAGCCATTGTGATTTCTTCTTCCATAAGGAATTTATCCATCAATTCTTCATCTTGCTCTGCAACATTTTCAACTAGCTTTGCACGGTATTCTTCTGCAATTTCTTTCATATCTTCAGGAATTTCTTCACATCTGATATCTTTTCCTAGGTCATCATAATAAACATATGCTTTCATTTCGACTAGGTCGATGATGCCTCTGAATGCTTCTTCTGCACCAATAGGAAGTTGAATTGGAACAGGATTACATTTTAATCTATCCCTCATCATTTGAACAACACGATAGAAGTCCGCGCCCATAATATCCATTTTATTGACATAAGCCATACGTGGAACTTTATACTCATTAGCTTGGCGCCAAACAGTTTCAGATTGTGGCTCAACTCCGCCTTTTGCACAAAAAACAGTAACGGAACCGTCAAGAACACGAAGTGAACGTTGTACTTCAACTGTAAAGTCAACGTGCCCTGGTGTGTCAATGATGTTAACTCTGTGTCTGTTTTCTTTAGCAGCAGCAGGATCGTTTACGTAGTCAGAATGACTCCAGAAACAAGTTGTAGCAGCAGAAGTAATTGTAATACCTCTTTCTTGCTCTTGAACCATCCAGTCCATAGTAGCGCCGCCGTCGTGAACCTCACCTAACTTGTAGTTTACGCCTGTGTAATAAAGAATTCTCTCTGTCGTGGTAGTTTTACCGGCATCAATATGAGCCATGATACCGACGTTTCTTGTTTTTTCAAGAGACACTTGTCTTGACATATTTTTCTCCTTGTTATCTTACCATCTGTAGTGTGCGAATGCTTTGTTAGCGTCAGCCATTTTATGTGTGTCGTCACGCTTTTTAGCTGCGCCACCGGCATTGTTAACTGCATCGAGGATTTCTCCTGCTAGACGGTCTTTCATTGTCTTTTCCGAACGTAATCTTGAGTATTTTGTAACCCAACGTAATCCTAAAGTTTGTCTTCTTTCGGGGCGAACTTCACAAGGAACTTGATAAGTAGAACCACCTACACGACGAGCTTTAACCTCTAGACTTGGCATAATGTTTTCCATAGCAGCCTCAAAAACCTCTAAGGCCTCTTTACCTGTTTTAGTTGCAATAATGTCAAATGCGTCATAAACGATTTTTTGTGCAACACCTTTTTTTCCATCAAGCATAATACTGTTGATGAGTCTTGTTACTAATTTTGAATTATACATGGGATCAGCTAAAACGTCACGTTTTGCTATTTTGCCTCTTCTTGGCATAATCTTCCCTCCTTCACATAATGATATCATCGGTACTCGAAAGTAATTTAATCTTCCGTTGGCAAGAAAGGCACAATTTTACTAAGCGACCTTTAAACAAAGTATTCTGACAATCGGTCTTACCTCATGTCTATCCCCTTAGTCCTTAGTTCTATATAAAGTACCTCGCCACCAGTGTGGCAAGCCATACGAACATTTCAAATTTCGAATTTCGAAAAATTTTGGTTTATTCAGTTAATTATTTTGCAGCGCCTGCTTTTGGTTTTTTCGCGCCGTATTTCGATCTTGCTTGCATACGCTTAGCAACACCTTGTGTGTCAAGTGTTCCTCTGATGATGTGGTAACGCACACCCGGAATATCCTTAACACGTCCTCCTCTGATCATAACAACGCTATGCTCTTGAAGATTGTGACCGATTCCTGGGATGTAAGCTGTAACTTCTATTCCGTTTGAAAGTCTAACCCTTGCGATTTTTCTTAATGCTGAGTTAGGTTTTTTTGGAGTAGCTGTTTTAACTGCTGTACAAACACCTCTTTTTTGCGGAGAATCTTGATCGATAAAAGCTCTTTTCTTTGAGTTCCATCCTTTTAGCAAAGCTGGAGCTTTAGCTTTTCTCTCTGCAACTGAACGACCATGGTGAACCAATTGGTTAAATGTTGGCATCTATTTGCACCTCCTTCTGAAAAAAATTTATTAGCGCGAAAAGCAAATAGCCTTTTCACGCACTAGTTATTATACCACTTAGGTATTGATTTTGTCAACATATAAAATAGGTTTTTTTTGCATAAATACGCTAAATTTACGTTAAATTTTCTTTTTTTTAATAGTTTAGAGTGATTTTTTTAAATTTTGATTGACAACACACCTAAAATCAAGGTAGAATGTAAGGTACTATGACAGAAAGAATGGTAACACAATGGAGTTCATAATATTCATATTTTCAAACCCACTTATCACAGTCACTGCGGCATCTTGGGTTTCAGCGCAATTGATTAAAACTACAATTAATCTTATTCAACACAAAACTTTCGACAAAAAACGTTTAACAGGAGCAGGAGGAATGCCTAGTTCTCACTCTGCGATAGTTTGCTCACTGCTTCTAACCTCATATTTTTTATACGGTTACTCCTCTTCACAGTTCGGAATCAGTTTTGTTCTAGCTTTGATTGTAATGTATGATGCGACAGGAGTTCGCTGGGCTGCAGGTCTTCATGCAAAATCAATCAATAATTTAGTTGATTATCTGGGTGACACGACCGAGCACGAGAAATTAGATTTAGACTCTATTATTCCAAAGCTGAATGAATCCTTAGGACACAGAGTTATCGAAGTAGTGTGTGGAGCAGTGCTTGGCGTTGCTATGTCCTGTCTCATGCAATTCATTAGGGAGGGCACTATATTTGTATTAGTACCATAGCCTGACCGATATAATTAAAGCCTACTGAATAACACGTTATTCAGAACAAACGCAAAGCGTTTGTTGTAAAATTCGCTCACAGAGCGAATTTTACGGCTTATCTTGATACTTTCTGCTGTATTTTCGCAAAAGGCGAAAATCGAAGTGCAAGGATTTTATTAGAATGTCAAGAAATCACAAACTATACAATAAAATAGAAAGATGAAATTTTTAATGAGAAATGAAATAGAAAAAAGACGTACGTTTGCGATTATTTCGCACCCTGACGCAGGAAAAACCACCTTGACCGAAAAGTTTTTGCTATACGGCGGAGCAATCAGCCTTGCAGGAACTGTTAAAGGAAAGAAAAACTCAAAGCACGCAGTTTCTGACTGGATGGAGATTGAAAAACAAAGAGGTATTTCGGTTACTTCTTCTGTAATGCAGTTTAATTATGATGGATACTGCATAAACATTTTGGACACACCCGGACACGAAGATTTCTCGGAGGACACTTACAGAACTTTGATGGCTGCAGACTCTGCAGTTATGGTTATCGATGCTTCAAAAGGTGTTGAGGCACAAACTAGAAAATTGTTTAAAGTTTGTTTGCTTCGTGACATCCCAATTTTTACATTTATCAACAAGATGGACAGAGAATCTCAAAGCCCATATGACTTGCTTGACGAAATCGAAAAAGAACTCGGAATTGGAACATATCCTATGAACTGGCCAATCGGTTCGGGTTTTGATTTTAAAGGCGTATATGACAGAGAGAAATCTGAAATAATTACTTTCACAGCAAACAACGGACAAAAAGAAGTTGAAACAAGTGAAGTTGATTTAAACGACGCGAGCCTAAGAGACACTTTAGGCGAGCATTTATATGATACATTAAAAGATGATGTTGAACTTTTAGACGGAGCTGGATACGACCTAGACATGGAAAAAGTCCGACATGGAAAACTCTCACCTGTATTCTTTGGTTCAGCTTTGACAAATTTTGGAATTCAAACATTTTTAGAACATTTCTTAAACATGACAACCTCGCCACTTCCAAGAAAAACGGCAGAAAGCGTTGTTGACCCGTTTGATGATAAATTTTCTGCTTTTGTTTTTAAAATTCAGGCGAACATGAACAAGGCGCACCGTGACAGAATTGCGTTTATCCGAATTTGCAGTGGTAAATTTGAAAAGGGTATGGAAGTTCTGCATGTTCAACAAGGCAAAAAAATCAAGCTCGCACAACCTCAACAAATGATGGCACAAAGCCGTGAAATTGTCGAAGAGGCATATGCCGGCGACATTATCGGTGTTTTTGATCCGGGTATTTTCTCAATCGGAGACACACTTTCTTCTCCGAGCATGAAAGTTACATTTGAGGGAATTCCAACATTTGCTCCAGAATTTTTCTGCCGTGTAAGACAACTTGACACAATGAAAAGAAAACAATTCGTTAAAGGAACTACACAAATCGCACAAGAGGGCGCAATTCAAATATTCCAAGAAATCGCCTCGGGCATGGAAGAAGTTATCGTTGGTGTTGTTGGAACTTTGCAGTTTGATGTTTTTAAATATCGAATGGAAAACGAATACAACGTTGAAATTATGATGGAAAATCTTTCTTATCAATTCATTCGTTGGATTGACGACACAGAAATAGATTTAAAAAAATTAACATTAACCTCTGACACAAAAAAAGTTCAAGACACAAAAGGCAGATATCTTTTGCTTTTTGCAAATCAGTGGAGTATCAACTGGGCACTTGAGCACAACGAGGGCTTAACTTTGTCGGAGTTCTCAAGATAATAACTTAAACATAAAAAATAGCTGATGCAATTAGGTGATTTTCCTTAATGCATCAGCTACTTTTTATAGTATTAAAGATAAACTGCTTTTGTAAAAATTTTGTCAGAGAACATTTTGTCGTGTTCAGCAAACAATATAGTTGGTTTGTGTTTCAGAATTAACTCCTCTATTTGTGTTCGAGAAATAACATCAATGAAATTGAGCGGTTCATCCCAAATATAAAGATGCGCTTTTTCACTCAAACTTTTTGCAATCAGCACTTTTTTCTTTTGTCCCTCGCTAAAATCTTCCATAGGTTTATCAAATTGAACTCTGGAAAAATCCAGTTTCCTAAGGTTAATCTTGAAAATAGTAAGGTCTAGACAATTATCTTCTGCAAATTGGTTTAAGCTACCTTTTAAAAACGATGTGTCTTGCGAAATGTATGAAATTATAAGTCCACTCGCCTTTTCAAACACTCCATTATAGGAGATATTTTCTCCCATTATCAGTTTAATAACACTGGATTTTCCGCTTCCGTTCTTCCCAAATAATGCAATCCTGTCGCCTTTTTCAACTTTTAGATTGAAGTCTTGAAATACCATTTTTTCATTGTATCTGATTGAAAAATCCCTCATATTAACCAAGGTATTACTGTGGTATTCAAGCGGAATAATTTTAAGCTCTTCCTTGTCTTCAATATTTTTCAACAACTTAGATTTTTCTTCGATTTCTGCATTTCTTCTTTTTTCAATCGCCTTTGAACGCTTCATCATTTTTGCAGCCATTGCGCCGATATGCCCCCTGTCAGCAGAATGACTTCCTATTTTAGTCGCTTCAACTTTATCAGACCACTGCGCCTTTTGCCTAGCAGTTTGACTTAATCTAGCTATTTCTTTTTTAAGCTTTGAATTTTTTTCTAACTCAAAAGAGTCTTCCAACTCTTTGTTATAAAACCAAGAGGAGTAATTTCCATTTACCACCTCAATTTTCGCCTTGTTAATCGACAAAACATGGTCGACACATTCATCAATAAAAGCTCTGTCATGCGAGACCAAAATAAAGCCTTTTTTTGATTTTAAATAATTGCTGACTATTTTTCGCCCCTCGGCGTCGAGGTGATTTGTCGGCTCATCTATAAGCAAGAAATTATTCTCTTTCAGAAACAAAGTTGCCATTAAAACTTTTGTCTGCTCTCCGTTTGAAAGTGTATCAAAGGGTCTATACAGCACCTCTTCCGACACTTCAAGCAAGGACAATTCGCAAAGCAATTCCCAAAGCTCATAGTCAAAACAAACACTGTCTACAACATCAATTGTGTTAAGGCTTTTGTCTTTAATTGTATACGGAAAATACTCAAACTTGACAGAAGCCTTGATTTTTCCTTTATACTCATATTTCCCTAACAGCAAATTAAGAAAGGTGGTTTTCCCTCTTCCGTTTCTTCCGATAAATCCCAATTTCCAGTTAGAGTCTATTTGAAACGACACATTTTCAAATATATTGTCATAGCTTCCCTCGTATCCAAAGGTTAAATTTGTAACATTAATCAGAGACATTAAATGCCCTCCCTTAAAAAAATATAGGTTGCAAGAAATCTCTTTCTCACAACCTATAGACGCAAAATTGCTCCATTTCGGAAACCCGCCAATTTTAGCCGAGTCAATCAATATCACGAGGCATGAAAATGAAAATCCCTTGCATGGGCACAAGAAAACAAACGGTTTTTAACCGATTTGAATTATATTGTACCAAATCATTAGCAAGAAATATTAATCATTTTCACAACTCCAATCTTTTTAATATGTTTGTAGTATATATTATTTTATCTTGAAAGTCAACAAAATAATTTTATAGCATTAAATGACTATATCTTTTGTATAATCTTTCCGTCAATTATAGTATAGCACGCTCTTGCGTGAATATCATATAGTGGGTTATTATCCCAAATTACAATGTCTGCATCTTTGCCAACTTCAATGCTTCCAACTCTGTCGCCAATTCCGCAATATGTAGCTGGATTGATAGTTATCGCTTTAAGTGCAGTTTCTTCATCTAGTCCCGATTTAACTGCAAGTCCAGCACACAAAGACAAGTACTCAAGCGGAATTACAGGCGCATCTGTGATAATCGAAATCGGCACGCCAGCGCTGTGAAGCACACTAGGAGTTTCAAAACTTTTGTTTCTAAGTTCAATTTTGGTTTTGCTTCCAAGACTTGGACCAACAAAAGCTGGGAGTTTTTCCATCGCCAATTCCTCTGCAATAATCGAGCCATCTGTGCAGTGGTCAAGTGTAATTGAGATGTCAAATTCTTTTGCAATTCTGATTGCAGTGAAAATGTCATCAGCTCGGTGAGCATGAGCTTTTATAGGAATTTCGCCCTTGATAACAGGAATCATCGCTTCAAGTTTCATGTCAAAAGGCTTGTCGTTGTTTTTTTCTTGGTCTTGCATATAGCGTTTTG
Organism: uncultured Eubacteriales bacterium; assembly: GCA_964368155.1. Lineage (GTDB taxonomy): Bacteria > Bacillota > Clostridia > Oscillospirales > Acutalibacteraceae > SIG603. The sequence goes on from CAYJBU010000035.1 coordinate 8,625, forward strand.
TTTTGAAAAGCAAATTCCTCAATTCAGCAGCAACTGCCATTCTCGTTTGAGGCGATTTTTTCAAATCCGAGTAACATCGTTTTGGATTTTCACCAAATGCAACTTTCATCGCAATTGGATCTTTAATTATCATGTCGTCAACTCTGTTTCCGTAAAGTTTAATCGCAGTAAAAGTCCCCCCAACCACATTCGCACTTCCAGGGCCTGTAACTGCCGTTGTAACTCCGGCTTTGACAGCGTTTGCAAAGGCTTCGTCTTGTGGGTTAATCGAGTCAATCGCCCTTAAATGTGGAGTTATCGGGTCGGTGATTTCATTATAATCTCTGCCTTCCCAACCCATGCCCTCGTTATCAAGACCAATATGGCAATGCGCTTCGACAAAACCGGGCAATACCAATTTACCTTGTGCATCAATGACTTCTGCTCCCTCAGGTGCGTTTACATTTTCCCCAACTGCTACGATTTTTCCCTCGTCAATCAAAATTTGTCCATTCGGATATTCACTACCCGCCATTGTTCTGATTAATCCATTTTTAATTAATATCATGATTAAAATCATTCCTTTATATTTATTTTGAATTAGCAAGCCTAGCTTCTCTTTCTCTTTGCGCTTGTGGCAATTGCAAATACATTGGTTGAATGTCACTAGCCGTCATTTCTTCTTTTTCAAAAGATGCGAAAGCGACCGACGAACCTTTAATCAATTGCAAAGATTTCACCACAACACTGTTTTTGTATTTAGGATAAGCATTTGCAAATTTTTCTGACGCATCACCGACAATCAACACATTTCCACTGAGTTTTTGTTCTATTTCAGAAAAATCATCACAAGCATCTTCTGAAATTCTTTCAATTATTCTATTTTTCAAAGAAAACAACGCATAATAAGCCCTGTTGTTTCTCGCATCTGAAAGCGCACATATTATAAACTCGCCGTCTATTTCACTGCAATTATAAGCGAGAGCCTCCATTGAAGAAACCGCAACACAAGGAATATTTTGTGAAAACGCAAGCCCTTTTGCGCCCGAAACTGCTATTCTCACTCCTGTGAACGAGCCCGGCCCGACCGTAACTGCAATCTTATTCGGTGTTTTCTCGGTGAGTTTAATCGCTGACTCAACCATAGCCATCAATGTTTGACTGTGTGTTAATCCTGCGTCAATAAAGAACTCACACAGAATTTTTTCGTCCTCCAAAACTGCAACTGATGCGCTTACATTTGAACTATCCATCGCTAATACTATTATAGACTCGCCCCCCTTTCAACTGTGAAAATACGCTGTGTTTCATGCTCCCCAAGTTCCAATTCTAAAAAAATCGTGTAATCTGGCAGTGCATCTTGAACATTTTCGCTCCATTCAATCAGTGTAATCCCACCACTTTCAAGATAGTCGAAAAAACCTGTGGAATACAAATCGTCAATCCCCATAATCCTATACATATCAAAATGATAAATCTTAAATTTTGGGGTTTGATATTCATTCATAATCGCAAAAGTGGGACTTGAAACAACATCTTCTCCACCCAAAGCCAACACAAGCTCTCTTGTAAAAGTTGTTTTTCCCATGCCCATCGAACCCTTAAAAGCTATAACATCATTGGCTTTCAAGGTTTTTGCGAATTCTATGGCAAAAGTTTTTGTTTCATTTAAATTATTGGCTATATATTTCATTATTAGAATAATCCATGTATCATTGAATTTTCATCGACATCAATTTTTTCTGCCGAAGGAACTTTTGGCAATCCAGGCATGATAAGAATATCGCCTGCATACGCAACTACAAACCCAGCACCGTTTGAGAGTTTTAAGTCTCTGATTGTCAATGTAAAACCTGTTGGTCTGCCCAACAAAGTTTGGTCATCAGACAAAGAATATTGAGTTTTTGCAATGCACACAGGAAGAAGGTTACCTCCTAGAGCATTAATCTCTTTTAGCGATTTCAAAGCTGTTTTTGTGAAGTTCACTTCTTTTGCTCCGTAAATTTTTGTCGCAATTGTGTTAATTTTTTCTTCTAAGCTCATGTCCAAAGAATAAAGTGGTGTAAAGTTATTTTTTCCATCGTTTTCTTCGATGACAGAGCAAACGCATTTTGCCAATTCAACTCCTCCATCTCCACCTTTTGCGAAAACTTCGGAAAGAGCATATTTCACGCCCAACTCTTTGCAACACTCATCAATAACTGCAAGTTCATTCTCTGTGTCTGTCGGAAAACGATTAATCGCCACTACCACAGGCACTCCAAATTTTTGCAAATTCTCTACATGCGCTTTTAAGTTAATCGAACCTTTTTTAAGCGCATCGGTATTTTCATTTGAAAGCTCGTCTTTTTTCACTCCACCGTTGTATTTTAGCGCTCTCACAGTAGCCACCAAAACAATACATTCAGGAGTAAGTCCAGCCTTTTGGCACTTGATATCAAGGAATTTTTCAGCTCCTAAATCAGAACCAAAACCAGCTTCTGTAATGCAATAATCTGCTAATTTCAACGCAAGTTTTGTCGCCCTGACAGAGTTGCACCCATGAGCAATATTCGCAAATGGACCACCGTGCATAACAGCAGGAGTTCCCTCTAAAGTTTGAACCAAATTCGGGTTAATTGCATCTTTTAATAAAGCAGCCATAGCCCCATCTGCTTTTAAATCACGAGCAAAAATCGGCTTTCCTGTATATGTATAAGCAACCAAGATATCGCCAAGTCTTTTTTTCAAGTCAATTGCATCGTTTGCAAGGCATAAAATCGCCATAACTTCACTAGCAACAGTGATAATAAACCCATCTTCTCTTGGAATTCCATTGATTTTCCCACCCAAGCCAACAACGATATCTCTGAGCGCCCTGTCATTCATGTCAAGGCATCTTTTTATCAAAATTCTTCTTTGGTCAATCCCCAAAACATTGCCTTGGTGAATGTGATTGTCAATCATTGCACAACACAAGTTGTTTGCAGAAGTAATTGCGTGCATATCACCTGTGAAATGCAGATTAATGTCCTCCATTGGCAAAACTTGGGCATATCCACCGCCTGCAGCACCGCCCTTAACGCCAAAAACAGGCCCTAGAGACGGCTCTCTAAGTGCGATGATTGCGTTTTTCTCAATTTTCGCCATGGCTTGACCCAAACCTACTGTGGTTGTGGTTTTTCCCTCTCCCGCAGGAGTTGGATTTATTGCCGTCACCAAGATTAACTTTCCGTCTTTATTTGAATTTAACCTTTTAAAAACACGCTCGTTAAGTTTCGCTTTATATCTGCCATATGGCTCTAGTTCAGTCTCTTGAATATCAAGTTTTTCTGCAATTTTACTGATTGGAATAAGTGTGGCTTTTTGAGCAATTTCAATATCTGATAACATTCAAACACCTCTTTATATTTTTAATACTATTATTATAAACACTATATCACAAAGTGTCAACCTTCAAAAGTCTCTGATTTTTGCTAAATATGCAACCACAATAATTTTGTCTGTACAACGAAAGCTCTTTTGAAATCTGTGTAGCCCTTTTGTATCCCTCTTTCTTCTTAAAATCCGAGGGCAAATATCTAATCCCTGTGTCTTCTCCCAATTTCTCACCTATCTCAAAGAGTTTTTGCGAATTCTTCAGCGGACTTATGCTAAGGCTTGTCGTAAAATACTCAAAGTCCAATTTCTTTGCAACAAGCGCAGTTTCACTAAGTCTAAGTTTAAAACACAGGTCGCACCTAGAGCCACCCTCTTTTTCATTTTCAAAACCCTTTACAAGTTGCATAAATCTTTCGTTTCCCCACTCTTTGCTGATTAAATCAACCTTAAAGAAATCGCACATTCGCTTGACTTCTGCGCCTCTTAACTTATATTCATCTAAACTCTCTATGTTCGGATTAAAGTAAAAAACGCCCAAATCAAAATGCTCTCTTAAATACTCCACAGGGTAAGAAGCACACGGAGCGCAACAGGCATGGAGCAACAATTTGGGTCTATATTCTAAGTTCTCTATTATAAAGTCGAGTTCCTTTTGCAAATTTTTCATTAAATCTAAAATCTTCCTTTTGATTTTGTTGTTTTTCCTCCTAGATATTGTATCATAAAAAAATTGATAATTCAATTGAATTGTGATTTAAAACGTGATATACTAGAGAAGTTAAATATTTTTTAAGAAAATGCTTTATTTTTTCAACTGTAACATTGTCACTGTTAAATTTGTTGTCAATGAAAACTAAATAAACCATTTCACCTTAAATCTGAAAGGATGTTTTTTGAATTGCATATACTTTTCTTTTTTCTAGTTTGCCTTTTTTCAACCACCATTGGAGCTATTAGCGGAATTGGGGGGGGAGTTATCATCAAGCCTGCTTTCGACATGGCTTCAGGTCTTGGCGCATCACTTGTATCTTTTTTGTCGGGTTGCACAGTTTTAGCGATGAGTTCATTCTCTCTTTTAGGAACGAAAAATTTAGAGGTGAAAGTCGAAGCAAAAAGAGGTACACTTCTAGCGGCAGGCGGGGTTATAGGTGGAATTTTCGGAAAAATGCTTTTCGATGTAATTAGAACGGGCGCAGATCCTGTTTTTCTAACCATAATGCAAAACTATATTTTGTGTTTTCTCACTGTTGGCGTGTTCTTTTATATGCTACACAAAGACAAAATCAAAGGCTATAACATCCATAATCCTTTGCTTTGCATATTAATCGGTAGCTTTTTGGGAGCTACAGGAGCATTTCTCGGAATTGGCGGAGGACCGATTAACCTAATTGTTTTGTACTACTTCTTCAGCATGGACACTAAACTTGCAGCCTTGACTTCAATCTATATTATTTTCTTCTCGCAAGTTTCTTCATTAATCTCTGTTTTCATCACAGGAATTCCGGAGTTTGACCCTCTTGCATTGGGGGTTATGATTGTCGGTGGTATCGGTGGTGGAGTGCTAGGCAGAAAAATCGCAAGAAAACTAAGTGCAAAAGCAACCGACAAGCTTTTCACAGTTGTTTTGTTTGGAATACTAATAATCTGTGTTATTAACATCACCAGATTCACCCTGCTTTTAGGAGCATAACATTTTGCATTTTCAGAACAACCGGAGGATTTAACATGAAATTTTTCAAAAAAAAGGACATATTAATAATCCTTGCGATTTTGAGCATTCTAGGAATTGCATACGCTATAACTACTTTGCTTTCAAGCGAAAAAGGCACTTTTGCAGTAATAATGAATTATAACGAAATAGTCGAAACTGTAGATTTAAGCCAAAATCAAATCATTGACATCAACGGTGTTGTTATAGAAATTAAAGACGGAGAGATTTTTTTCACACACTCAGATTGCCCCGACAAAGTATGCATAAACACAGGAAAATTATCAATTAGTGGACAAAGTGCGGCTTGTCTGCCAAACGGAATTGTTGTGACTATCCACAGCGACCAACCAAAATTGGATGCGATTAGTTAAGGTGACATATGAAAGCAAAAAAAATTAGTTTTATAGGGCTTTTATTCGCTCTTTCTTTGTGCCTTTCAGTGATTGAAAGTTTAATTCCTCCAATTCCTTTTTTTCCACCAGGCGCAAAATTTGGTCTTTCTAATATTGTAGTTATGTATTGTATTTTTTTCGTAGGAAATGGCTGTGCAACTGCAATTGTCATACTAAAATCATTTTTTGCCCTTATAACACGTGGAGCAACAGCTAGTTTACTAAGCCTTTTCGGTGGACTTCTATCGCTGGCAGTTATCATTATACTTCACTTTGTTTTCAAGAAAAAAATCAGCTATTTAATGCTCAGTTTGTCTGGTGCAATTTTTCACAATATCGGGCAATTCCTCGCCTTTTCCCTTTTGTTCGGCAGTTTTTTTATGGCGGGATATTTAATCCCTTTGATTTTCTTTGGAATTTTCACCGGTATTTTAAGCGCATTGTTGCTAAAAACTTTCATTCCATATATAAAAAACACCATTCCTTTCTTTATTGAAAGCTCAAGAGAATAATTCTTTATCAGAATTAAACATGCACCATTTTACCTCACCCAGTTTCATAAACTCATAAATTCTATATCCACAAAATTGAGGTGTCCCTTATTATCACAAAACGAATTAAGAAAAAAATTATAATACTAATTATCGCGGTGGCTTCAGTTTTTATCTTCACAGGATGTAGCACTACCGAGCACCACAGCATTGATTTATTGACTTATTTTGACACAGTTATTACTATATCGGCGTATTGCAGTTGGGAGGATTTCTCTGAGATTAGCACGATAAGTAACACGTTACTACAAAAATATCACGAATTTTTTGATATTTACAATAACTATAGCGGTGTAAATAACATTAAAACTATCAACGACTCTGCTGGAATTGAAGCTGTTAAAGTTGAGCCTGAAATCCTTGACATTATTAATTTTTCCATTGAACAATACCATTTAACCAATGGTTACATGAACATTGCTATGGGCGCAGTGCTTGAGATTTGGCACCACTACAGAGAAGACGAAATCACCCCAAACGAGGAAGATTTAAAAGAGGCTTTTCTTCACACAAACATTGAAGACATTATAGTCGACAACAAAAATTCAACAATTTATTTGAGTAACGAAAAGATGAGTTTGGATTTAGGCGCAGTCGCAAAGGGCTATGCCATAGATTTAATTGCCCAAACATTACAAGAAAAAGGCTACACTTCTGTTATGATTAACTCTGGTGGAACGATTATCACAACGGGTAAAAAACCAGATAACACCGAATGGAAAGTTGGCATACAAAATTATGATTTGAATGATGAAAACCCTGTTATAAGTGGAATTACTCTTGATGATGAGGCGATTTCAACAAGTGGAGATTACCAACGTTTTTACACTATTGACGGAGTAGACTATCATCACATCATCAACAAAGACACACTTTTCCCATCTGAATATTTCCACAGTATATCTGTTATAGCAAACAGTGCTGCAATTGCAGATTCTCTTTCAACCGCTCTATTTTGCACCCAAACCCATGAAGAAATTTTGAAAAATTACGAAGATGTCTATGTGATTGATTTCCCAGTTGAATAAATTTTTATTCAGAAATATTATTAGTTTTTCTGGTTATAATATTCACAGGTGGAAAAAACCACCCAAATCGAAATTTAAAGGTGGTTCATCATGCAATTTATTAATGCTTTTTGGGTTGGCGGTTTAATTTGTGTAATCGGTCAATTATTAATAGACTTAACAAAGTTAACTCCTGCCCGTGTGATGGTAATTTTTCTTCTAAGCGGTGTTGTTTTAGGAGCGTTTAACCTGTATCCCCCACTGGTCGATTTCGCCGGAAGCGGTGTCACTGTCCCTCTTTGTGGATTTGGAAATCTTCTTGCAAAAGGTGCACGAGAAGCCGTAGACGAACAAGGCTTTTTCGGTGCTTTCACTGGAGGCCTATCAGCGACCTCTGCAGGAATTTCAACTGCTGTTTCACTGGGATTATTCTTCTCGTTCTTTGCAAAACCACGCGAAAAAAGTTAATTTTTTCTTTAGCCGAGTTCATGTAATTCGAACCCGTTCGGATTACATGAGCTCGGCTAGCCTGACTGATATACCTCAACCAGTTTTCTGACAAATAGTCAGAAAAATTAATAATCAATGTATGCGCCGTCCATTGCGCTGACGGCGTACTTTTTATATATACCCAAAACTCCACTGTCTTTTTCTCTTGTTGGAATTATCGGAGTTCTGTTCAAAAAGTCATCTTCTAAAACATTTATTTTTCTGTTTTTTATATCAATTTCAATTATGTCACCGTTTTGAATTAATCCTATAGCACCTCCGTCTGCCGCTTCAGGGGACACATGTCCAATACACGGACCTCTGCTCGCCCCCGAAAATCTACCGTCTGTGATAAGAGCAGTTTTGCTAGACAATTGCTCATCTTGCGCTAATGCCTCTGTTGTGTAAAACATTTCAGGCATTCCCAAACCTTTCGGCCCACAAAATGGCAAAACTAAAATTTCCCCCTCATTAACGCTCTTGTTAATAATAGCTTCTCTTGCCTCAATTTCACTGTGAAAAACTCTTGCTTTTCCCTTGAAGTAGAACTGATTTTCTTTCAGCGCTGAATATTTAACTACCGAGCCTTTTTCAGCAATGTTGCCAAACAACACTGCAAGCGAGCCTTTCCCCTTCTCTTTTATTATCTCGTCACACTTGATTATTTTTCCCAAAGGGTGCGCAAATTCCAAGTTTTCTCCCACAGTTTTTCCGGTAACTGTCAAAACGTCAAGATGTAAATGCTCCTTTATTCTTCGCATAATCTCAGGCACTCCGCCAGCTCTCCAAAGCTCGGCTGTCGAGTATTTCCCCGATGGTCTAACATTCGCCAAAAGTGGAATTTTTCTGTTTATTTCATCAACTTTTCTTGGGTCGAAATCAAGACCACAAGCTTTTGCAATAGCCGCTAGGTGAATTAATGCATTTGTTGAACCACCCACCGCTGCTAGCATAACTATTGCATTGTGCAAAGATTTTTGAGTTAAAATATCTTTTGATTTTACATTTTTCTCCACTAAATTTGCAAGCGCATATCCGCTTTGTTTTGCCATTAAATTTACATATTTACTGTTTGCAGGAACAAGCGCACTGTAGGGAATTCCAAGCCCCAACGCCTCGCTCATAACTTGCATTGTGCCTGCAGTCCCCATGAATTGGCATGCTCCTTGTGACGGACACGACTTCATTTTACATTCAAAAAACTCGTCATCACTTATCTCTTTTCTGCTGTAATTCACATTAACCGCGCCAATTTGCTCTAGAGTAAATCCATCGTACGCAGACGGCATTACGCCTCCGGAAACGTGAACAGTCGGCAAGTTTTTACTATGCGCTATTGCAATCAAATGTGCTGGAATTGCCTTGTCGCACGACGATATAAAAAGCGCACCGTCAAAAGCATTTGCATTTACATGAACTTGACTCATTCCTGAGATGTATTCTCTTGAAACAAGAGAATAGTTCATTCCACTGTGCCCTTGCGCTATACCGTCACACATGTCTGTGACATACATTTTAGAGGGTTTCATCCCCTTATATTTAAGCGCATCACAAGCATTGTTCGCCATTACATCAAGATGAACACTGCCAGGGTGACTTTGCCCAAAGGTGCTTTCAACTAAAATCTGTTTCATTTTAAGCTCGCCTTTGTCCCAGTCCATTCCCAAACGAAGCGCATCCATTTCAGGTGCGTGATTTTTTATGCTCATGATTAATTCCACTCTTTTCTTTAAAATCTATTCTCAACTATAGTATAA
>CAYJBU010000036.1:0-6820 GCA_964368155.1 uncultured Eubacteriales bacterium
CTTATGTTCCAATTACATCACTTTACTAATTTACTTTATTAAAGTAAACCATTATCCACGCACAGCGAATAAAACACCAAACCACTAAGTCTTATAGTAATATTCAAATGATTGTTTAAACGCATCATCTTCTGTGCAAAGTTTATACTGTCCTCTGCCTGTTACAGGATTATTTTTCGCATCATTTTCGCCAGTACTATATCTATCAAACCAATTTTCTAGTTTTGTTGTCATCTCATTAATCAAATCTGCATATTTTTCGTTATAATACTCGTTAATGTCTTCATTTGGATCATTTACAAGGTCGTAAAACTGATTTCTTCCATCAGGATATTCCATAACTAACTTATGCGTTTTGTTTCTGAGCATTCTAACAAAACCATATTCATCGCATATAACCAACTCGTCGTGGTCTTCAATTTCTTCGCCCTTCAAAATCTTAGCAAAACTTCTACCTGGTTGTTTGTCCGATAATTCAACATTTGCACCTGCAAGTTCCAACAAAGTTGGGTAAAAATCGCATTGGCTGAGCAGTGCTTTCTCTACAACTCCGCCTTTTTTCAAAGTTGGGCTATAAATCAAACAAGGAACTTTTACCGATGTGTCATACATATTAGGTGGGTAAGTTCCATTCCCTTTTCCCCAAATCCCGTGATGACCTAAATTCATTCCATTATCGCCTGTAAAAATAACAATAGTATTATCAGCTTGTCCACTAGCTTCAATTCTGTCTAAAATTCTGCCTACATTGTCATCCATTGCAGTAATTGCAGCATAATAACCTGTATAGCTTTCTTTGCGCCTCTGAGGTGTTCCACCGACAAAGCAAGTGTTTATTTGATTGAAATGCACACTTTCATCTGGCGTTGCTTTGAACTCGTTGTTAAAATACAAATCCAAGTATTCGTCAGGATGATTTTCTGCAGTCCAAGGAGTGTGAGGTGCAGTATAATGCACGCTCAAATAAAACGGATTTTCATCATCTTTTAAGAAGTCTTCCAAATGCTCTAAGGCTTTATCTGTGATGACATCAGTAACATATCTGGTTTCATTTTTAAACTCACCATTTTCGAATGTATCCGGATTATAATAATCACACCCACCACCAAAAATAGTGAACCATTTTTCAAAACCGTCTTTTGGAGTAGCACTGTTACCCAAGTGCCACTTGCCACTTAAACCGCACCTGTAGCCTTGCTTAGCAAGCTGTGCAACATATGACGGGTGACCATCAAGATATTCAATTGGTTTATCGACATTCTTAAAGTGCGGATGATCTTTCATATTCGGATACTTAACGGTATCCGCATTTCCGCCACACAACCAATCATGAACACCATGACAAGACGGCATTTCACCTGTCACAATCGACGCTCTCGCGGGAGAACACACCGGTGACGCACAAAAGAAATTCTCAAATAGAATGCCTTTTTCGGCAATTCTATCAAGGTTTGGCGTGATGATATCACTATTTCCTGCGCATCGCATTGCCCATGCACCATGGTCGTCACTTAGAATAAAAATGACATTTGGCCTCTTCATAACAACACCTCCATAAAAAATTTGTTTATAATATATGTATATGATTATATAATAAACCTTTTTTTAGATTTGTCAAGCTAATTTATGACAAAAAAACCTAAAATTATTAGTATTTTGAAAATAATTTTCAATTAATTAATAAAATATATATTAAATTAATTTTATTGATTTAAATTAAATTCCACACTAGCACAAAGAGCTAATATTACACTTGCGATTTTTTTCATTTTATGTTATATTTATTAGGTAGAATAGCTCTTGTGCGTGATTTACTTATCACTGAATATTAGTATTTCGCACGATATGTCTATGCAAAATTATTCAGTTATTTATCATTCACTGCAGTGCCTTTTGCACTTGCATACAAAAGATTAACAAAGGAGAATTATACTATATGGGTGGAATGTTTGCTGTTGCCTCTAAGACGAGCAGTACTTTGGATTTATTTTTCGGGACGGACTATCACTCGCACCTCGGAACAAGAAGAGGGGGAATGGCTGTTTATAATGGAAAAGGTGGGTTTTCAAGATCGATACACAACATCGAAAACACTCCGTTTCGAACAAAATTTGACAAAGAACTCGATGAGCTAGAGGGAACAATGGGGATTGGTTGCATTTCTGACACCGAGCCTCAACCTTTGCTAATTAATTCTCGCCTAGGAAGCTACGCTATTACAACAGTTGGAAAAATATCAAATGAAAAAGAATTAGTCACACATTTATATGATAACGGTTACAATCACTTTCAAGAGATGAGCAATGGATTGATAAACTCAACCGAGATTGTCTCTGCACTTATAAATCTAAAAGATAATTTTATCGATGGAATTAGCTATGCGCAATCTTTAATCAAAGGCTCAATGTCGATATTACTACTCACCAAAAGTGGAATTTATGCTGCAAGAGATTTACACGGAAGAACTCCTTTAATTGTGGGTAAGAAAGAAGACTCACATTGCATTTCTTTCGAGGACTTTGCATATGTAAACCTTGGATTTACCACACAAAGAGAGCTGGGTCCTGCTGAAATTGTGTTTATGACACACGATGAAGTTAAAACGCTGTCTCCTCCAAAAAACAAAATGAAAATTTGTGCTTTTCTATGGGTCTACTATGGTTATCCCACTTCTTCATACGAGGGAGTTAATGTTGAAAGCATGAGGTATGAATGCGGAAAATTACTCGCAAAACGAGATAATGTTGCACCTGACTGTGTCGCAGGAATTCCCGACTCGGGTATAGCACATGCAATAGGATACTCTACACAATCAGGTATTCCATTTTCTAGACCTTTTATAAAGTATACACCGACATGGCCTCGTTCTTTCATGCCACCAAAACAGGCAGACAGAGAAGTTATTGCAAAAATGAAACTTGTGCCAATCGACACTTTAATCAGAGATAAAAGTCTTTTGCTTATTGATGATTCTATTGTACGTGGAACACAATTGGGCGAAACAACAGAATTTTTGTACACTAGCGGTGCAAAAGAAGTTCATATTCGAACTGCTTGCCCACCTCTTTTATTCGGTTGTAAATATTTAAACTTTTCACGTTCCTCCTCTGACATGGACATGATAACCAGAAGAGTTATAAAAGAGATAGAAGGTAGCGAAGTCTCAAATGACACATTGCTTGATTACGCTAATCCCGACAGTGATAAATATTATGAAATGGTTGAGGGAATAAGAAGGAAACTAAATTTCACTACCTTGCAATATCAAAGATTAGACGACTTAATCTCATCAATTTCAATTAATCCATCAAACTTATGCACATATTGTTGGAGTGGATTGGAATAACAAAATTTACTACAGGGATTCACTCCTCTTTTGTTAAACTATGATTTACTTTGTTTAGCTTGAGAAGTGTCCCTGTTTTCTTTGCATAAATATCATAATATGTGCACATATCTCGCTCTGACAATAACATGTAAATTCATTAAAAAATGAATGGATTTTTGTTTTAATAAACAAGTCCAATTTAATATTTTCAAGCACCACAAAACCATACTCTAAATTTTAACTATTTGTACCACGATTTACAATTTGTTCATTGTTTTTTTGCCTTAAATTTGATATTATCGAGATATAAAGTAAACCATTTTGTTTTATTCTTAATCAAGCTTATTAGAAAATTTATGGGCTAGTTTGACTTACAATAAATATTTTTTTCAGTGCAATAAAATGAATTGTTTTTGCATTAGTATAATGTAAAACTAATAAATGGAGGAAGTTTTGAACAATATACATATTACAGTATTAGGAGCAAGGGGCTCGTCTTGTGTCAGTGACAATGAATATGAAATTTACGGAGGGGCAACATCGTGTTTCGCTGTAACAGCTGGTGAAGAATTGATAGTTCTAGACGCAGGGAGCGGTTTCATGTCTTTTCATAAGATACTAAATAAGAAGAAATCATTCAGCTTGTTGTTTTCTCATTTTCACATTGACCATACCTGTGGATTATTTGTCTCCCCTTTGATGTTTGACCCTGACATAAAAATTAATATGTACTCCGCAAATACTGAGTGTGGAACTTTTAACAGCCTTTCATCAACAATGCGTGAGCCGATTTGGCCTGTTGGACCTGAAGTTTTCACTTCAAAAATTAATTATCTGGAATGTAGCAAAAAGTTTAACATCGGTGAAGTTATTATTGAGACTATGCACGGTTTTCACCACGGGCCTTCCACTATTTATAGGATATGGTATAAGGGTAAAAGCATTGTTTATGCAACTGATTGCCAAATTAAATCCGATAATTTTGAGATGCTAAAATCATTTTGTTATGACACAGATTTACTTTTAATCGATGGACAATTTACCAGTGACGAAATGGTTCATAAAAATGATTTCGGTCACTCTGATTGGCAAACTTCAACAAAACTAGCAATTGAATGTAACGCGAAAGCGCTTAGAATAATCCATCACGCACCACTTAGAACCGACGCGGAATTGATGAAAATGCAAGAAGAGTTGCACTCACTTTTCATCAAGGGTTATTTTGCTAAAAAAGAGGAGGAGATAGTCGTATGAAAAGCTCAATATTAAGAAATATACTTGACGTCAGTATTGCCTTATGCGCTGAAAAAAATCCGGACACTCTCCTCAATTTAATCCTTAATGTCGCAATGAACATCACAAATTGCGATGCAGGAACTCTGTATATCAAAAACGATAACAACCTATTATTTAAGGTAATGATTACTCGTTCAATGGGCAAGGAAGTTCAAAATGCAGATTTACCCCCTGTAAAAATCACTAAAAGAAATGTATGTTCTTGCTCTATGATAGAAAACAAAACAATTTATATTGATGATGTATATGCAAGTAATGAATACGATTTTATCGGACCTCAAAAATACGATGCGCTTACGGGTTACAAAACATCCTCCATGCTTGTAATCCCGATGACAGATAACAAAGGAGAAAAGATAGGAGTTATCCAGCTTATTAACGCATTGTCCGAAGATGGAGATATTATTCCATTTTCGAAAGAATTCGAGGAGTATATTCTTGCACTTTCGTCTCAAGCAGCAATATCACTGACAAACACAAATCAAGCCCTTGAAATCGAAAATTTGTTGATATCTCTTGTAAGAACACTTTCAACTGCTATTTACGAGAGAACACCTTATAATGTTACGCACACTCAAAACATGTCACTATATGCGGACAAGTTTATTGACTGGTTATCTGTACATCACCCAAAATTAGCTTTTACACCTGAGAACAAAAGCCAGTTTTTAATGGCTGTAATGCTTCATGATGTCGGAAAGTTAACAGTGCCACTCGAGGTTATGAATAAAGAGACTCGTTTAAGTTCTGCGCTTGATAAAGTTTTAACCAGATTTCAAATCATTGATTTAACTGCTAGATTAGCAAAGGCAGAAGGGCGAGGAGATTATTTATCGGTTAAGAAAAAACTTGATTATGCACAACAAATCATTTTTGAGGCAAACACCATTTCTTTTTTAAATGATGAGCTAGAAAACGAGGTAAAAAAGATTGCAAAAAATACTTATACAGATGTAAACGGAGTGACCCATAACTGGCTATTAAACAGCGAACTTGCAGCATTATGTATTAAAAAAGGAACGCTTACCGCAAGCGAGCGCACTATTATGGAAACTCACGTAGAAACAACTTCACGAATATTAGACGAAATTGCTTTCACCAGTAAATACAGTATGGTTACAAAATGGGCGCAAAACCATCACGAGTTTTTGGACGGTAGTGGTTATCCAAACAGGTTAACCGCTGTAGATTTAGGATTTGAGGAGCGTTTGCTCACAATTATTGATGTTTTCGACGGACTATCTGCAAAAGACCGACCGTACAAATCCACAATTCCTACTGACAAAGTTTTTGAAATTCTCGGCTCAATGGTGGAAGAAAACAAAATCGACGGTGAAATTTTAGAACTTTTTAAACAAAGTAGAGTATGGGAGATAAAAAATGACCTTTAAAACAAAAAAAACAGTGATTGTGATAGCCTCAATATCGCTCTTGTTGATTAGCTGTGTAGTGATATTAACGACGCTTCATGGCAACAGCGCAACCGCTTCAGTTATGAGATTAGCAAAAACTGTGGGCAGTGTCACTTTAACAGGAGACGACAATAAAGAACTTTCAATCGAAAGTGGAATGCGCTTGTTCGACGGAAACTCTCTTGAAACCTCAAGCGAAAGCTATGCATTCATCGACCTTGACGAAACAAAAGCAGTCAAGCTAGACGAAACATCAGAATGCGTTGTAAAAAAAGATGGAAAGAAACTTGAAGTTGTGCTTTCAGATGGGGAATTATTTTTTAATGTTTCAGCTCCTTTAGGCGAAGATGAATTACTGGAAATCAGAACATCAACAATGGTTACCAGCATAAGAGGAACTTCAGGAATAATCACAACACTCAGCGACACCCAATCAGCATTCACTCTTACTTCTGGCAAGGCGGAAGTATATTTCACAGACTCTGACGAAGATTCTATTCTTCTAAAAGCTGGCGAAACAGTCATTATTACTTCAGGCGAAGACAAAAAAATGGAAGTTACCCCTATGGACCCTCAGTCCGTCCCATCATATGTTGTGGAAGAGATTAATAGCGACAAAAATCTTTCTGATGAGATAATCAATCAAACAGGCATTGATTTTTCTAATTTTGACGATGATAACGACATAGATGATGAAGATGATAACGACAATGACGACGACATTGACGATGACAACGACATTGACGATGACGACGACATTGACGATGACGACGACATTGACGAT
>CAYJBU010000036.1:6920-14470 GCA_964368155.1 uncultured Eubacteriales bacterium
TTGACGATAACGACGACATTGACGATAACGACGACATTGACGATAACGACGACATTGACGATAACGACGACATAGACGATAACAACGACATTGACGATAACAACGACATTGACGATAACAACGACACAGACGATATCAACGACAACAAAGATACCAAGGACGAGATAGATACAGACAACATCGGGGATGATAATTCAGATGAACAAGAAGATAGTGAATCTGAAGAAGATAGTGAAGACTCTGACGATACATCAGATACCGATTAGCTAGAAATCACTAGCAGTTTTAATTCTATCTTTCAGTACTTCTTCACCAAGAAAGAATGGACAGATTTATGAAAACAATTATAAAAAGGATTGCTTATTCTCTGATTGGGGCTACATTTTTTACTTCGATTTACTTATTTAACTTGTTATTAGCACCTGAAAATTTAGTAAATGATTTGATATATCAGCGTCCTCAAACTCCTGATGAAAGAATTGTAATATTTGGTGTTGACAGCCGAGCTTTAAACGAGTTCGGCTCTTGGCCGTGGGATAGAAGTCTAATTGCAGATGCAATAAATTACTTAAATCAAGATCCCCAGAACAAACCCGCAGTAATCGGAATTGATGTAATATACGATGTAATTGACAATCCTGAGTCGGACGCATTACTCATTGAAGCAGCAAAAAATTCTGATAATCTGGTCATGAGTAATTACGCAACTTTTGATAACTCAATCATAGATTTGGGCGCAGACAATTTTTATGTCGATACAGTCTCTGCTACTTCTATTGTTCAGCCATATGAAGAGCTAAGGGAAGTCACAATGCAGGGGCATGTCAACGCAATGCTTGACTTAGACGGAATTTTAAGACATGCTATTTGGGAGATTGAAACCACCGACAATCAAGTTATCCCTTCATTCAATCAAGTGATTGCGCAAAAATATGCAGATACAATGGGACTTGCGCAGATTGAACCCCCTCCAGCAGATTCAAAAGGAAGATGGTACGTTGTGCAACAATCTCCACCGGGAGGTTACAGCGAAGGATTTTCGGTAGCAGATTTGGTGAACGGAGAAGTTGACCCACAATATTTTGCAGACAAAATTGTACTTATCGGGCCCTATGACACTTCCTTCAAAGATGAGTACATCACTGCTATAGACCATGCAAAATACATGGCTGGAATTGAGTATCAAGCAAACGCGATTGGAGCATTGCTCGCAGGTGATATGAAACAAGAGAACACTACTCTTAGCGCAATTTTGCTTTTCACGATAACTTTCTTTACTTTTATCACTCTCCCCTATTTAAACTTTGCCTTTTCTACAATATCTACTGTTTTAGCAATTATAGGCTGGGGTTTCTTTTGTATACTTGCCTTTGACAACGGGCTAATCCTCCCTATAATCCATCAAATTATAGCCCTAATTACTGCATACAGTTTCACCCTAGTAAACAGTTACTACAGCGAATCACGAAAAAGAAAAAAGATATACGACACTTTCAATAGGTATGTTGCTCCAGAAATCGTTAAAGAATTGCTTGAAGGCGACCCAAAAAACCTTGAACTTGGAGGAAAAATGGTCAATATCGCTGTTCTTTTTGTAGACATAAGGGGATTTACTTCACTGTGCGAAAAACTCCACCCTGCTACTATAGTCAATATTTTAAACAATATTCTTAGTTTAACCACTAAATGTATCAAAAACAATCAAGGCACACTGGATAAATATATCGGTGATTGCACAATGGCATTTTGGGGAGCTCCACTCTCCCAACCTGATTGTGCCTACAAAGCAGTTAAAACTGCACTCGAGATGTCCGAGGGAATTATTCCTTTAGCGCAAGAAATTGAAAATCAATTTGGACATAAAGTTGGATTTGGCATCGGAATAAACTATGGCAATGCTATTGTGGGAAACATCGGAGCACCATCGTTGATGGATTATACGATAATTGGCGATGTGGTAAATACCGCTTCTAGGCTTGAGGGAAGTGCTCCACCTGGCGCAATACATGTGAGTAAGTCTGTAGCAGACGAGCTAGCCGGGCGAATAAACTTCACTTCCTTAGGGACAGAAATAAAACTAAAGGATAAAGAAGATTTTGAAATTTTCAAAATTGACGGATTTGCAGAATAAATTGTTCCTTAGCCGAGCTCATGTAATCTGAACCCGTTTTAAAAGTACTGTGTGGGCTTAATAAGGCAGACGATGAAGTAATACTTCCGTATTACAAAGAGGATAACGCAGTTAAAGGTGTTATTTAGGCAATTTAATGCGTGGTTCAGATTACATGAACTCGGCTAACCACTCACTAAATTAAAATAATAAAGAGCAGTCTTGCTTTTGTAGTTGTAGAAAACACTACAAACCGAAAACAAGACCGCTCTTTTATTATGTTAGTTAGATTTAATGATATTTCTTAAAAAGTCTGCTGCTAAAATTATATCTGCTTCAGGACTATCTCCCACTTCTCTCTCAATGGTCAAAAATCCTTTATAACCAATTTCTTCAAGTGCTTTTAAATATGCTGGGAAATCCACATCTCCTTGTCCAAGTGGTTCTTCAATAAACGAAGGAGATTTAAGCATTTCAGATTCAATCATACCATATATAATTTCAGGCGAAACATCTTTAAGCTTTCTTCCATCTTTCGCATGAGTATGCACAATGTAATCCTTTAAAGTATACACTGCTTTTACAGGGTCATCTCCTGTTACCATTACGAAATTAGCAGGGTCAAGATTAACTGCAACTCCTTTTGCACCGAGGCTATCCAAGAAGTTCTTTAGAACTATAGCAGTTTCCGGTCCTGTTTCTACTGCGAAAAACGCTCCCATATCAAATGCTGATCTTGCTAGTTCGCTACAAGCTTTATGCATTATTTCATAACGTGGGTGGTTTACATCTTCAGGAACAACACCGATGTGTGTAGTAACCACTGTAGAGTCTAAATCCATCGCCAATTCCATTACTCTTTTTGATTTTTCAATTAAAGACACGTTTTTTTCTGTATCAACAAAACCATGTCCGAAATCTCCGCAAATAGCAGCAACAGAAAGCCCGTTATCCTTTAACTGTTTTAGTAATTCTTTTCTCTTAGCTTTATCCAAGGTTTCAGGAGTAATCTCTCCATGTGTTGCAAGGATTTGCAACCCTTGAAGATTAAGGGATTTTGCTTTTTGAATGACTGTTGCAATGTCGGTTCTAAATGAGTTGTCTAAAACTCCTATTGGAAAGTTATACATAATAATAAATTCCTTTCTAACAAAAACTAATAAAAAAAATTTAAATCAAACTTTTTGAGGAAGACCTGTTTCCATTGATTTATTTGCTGCCAAAGCTGCTGCAAGTGTTGGAAGAGCAACTCTATATGATGAGCGAATTTGTGAAGGGTCGTTATTAATAACAGCTTTAATGAATGTTTCATCGCAAAGCAGACCAAAGTCCATGTCATTTTTAACAACGATAGTCTTTGCGCCTTCAATATTTTTTTGTGTTCCATCACCTTTAATAACTTCTCTTAAATCGTCAACTTCTTCTTCGTCTTGCTCACCATAAATGGTAACTTTAGAAGTTAGCTCATAATCAAGTCTTGATTGTTTACCGCCTAGTGTGATTTTGCTATCCCATGAATGTCCTTTTAACGAGTAGCATCCGCACATAAACGAGCATGAAATTCCGTTTTTAAATGTGAAAATTGAAAGTGACATGTCGTCATTATCATATGTTGGGTGCTCAGGAGGATTAACGAAATTTTTTCTTCTAACAGAATATACTGTGTCGATTTCACCGAAAAGATAAATTAGAATATCAAGTTGATGAATTGCTTGCTCAACAAGTTGACCACCGGATTCCTCTCTTGTCATCCACCACGGAACATTAGGAATTCCGCCTACTCTTGATGCATTAATAGTAGCAATCTCATTTTTTTCAACAAATTCTCTTGTTTTAATATTGATATTGTCATATCTGCATTGGAATCCAACGGCTGTGATTAGATTCTTTGCTTCTGCTTTTTCACAGATATCTTTTGCAAGTTCCATGTCTAAAGCCATTGGTTTTTCAACAAAGAAGTGAATTCCTCTGTTAATTGTTTCGTACTCAATCTCTCCATGGCAAGTAGGAGGAACGCAAATGAAGACCATATCAGGTTTTTCTACATCGTACATTTCTTTATAATCAGTATATACATTACCGCTTTTATATTTTTCTGCTAATGCTTCTGCTCTTTCTTTAATTAGGTCGCAAAATCCTACTACCTCAACAAAATCGTACTTCACAAAATGCGAAAAATGGTATTCACCAATTCCTCCACATCCAATAAGTGCTAGTTTTTTCATAAACTTGACCTTCCTTTCTTTCTTTAGACCCTTCAAATATTTATTTTGTATAGAATTAATTTTATCCTTTATAAGTATCAAAGACTAATAATATAGTTTTGTCTCTCGACTATATCAGCATAGAACTCATCAAATGTTTGATTTTCTTCTTTGAAAACTTCTGCTGTTAAATAACTATCAAAACCTGTCTTTCTAAGTGCATCCATTGCAAGTTTCCAATCAATGCTACCTCTTGTCAAGCCAACCCAATCACCGCCAAGATTAAACCCTGATTTCCTCAAGAAATCCTTCACATGAATGTGTGATATTCTTTTATCCAATATTTCTATAAAATACTCAGTCCTTGTAAACGCAACAACATTACCAACATCATAATAAGCAGTGATGAACTTACAATCCAATCTATCTATAAAGCTTGCCATGTCAAATGCAGATACAAAAAAAGTATTCCAAACATTTTCCAATCCGACGTAAATTCCTTGACTCTCAATATACTCTTTCATAGAGTTCAAAGTGTTAAAACTTGATTCATATGCAGCTTTTACCGATTGAGTATCACTGATTCCTCCAGGAACACACAATACACCGTTTGCACCCAAAGCCTTTGCGCAATAAATTTGTTTTTTCAAAAGCTTTTTAGCATACTCACCATCTTCAGAAATTGCAGAACCCAATTTGTTGTTATAAAGACTAGTTGAAATACTAGTCACAGGCAATGAATATTTTTCAGAAATTGCCTTTATTTCACAAAGCTCTTCATCGGTAGTATCCATAGTAAGTGAATGCCCGCCATCATTATTTTTATCGATGTTTAACTCAATACCATCAAAACCGACTTCTTTCATTTTTTTAAACATTTGCTCAAAATCAAGTCCATCTTCGACCGACCAAGCATTAATTCCTTTTTTCAAAACAAAACCTCCTAAATAATTTCTAGATAATATTTTAGATTTTCCAAATTAATTTCAAGTGCTGTAATAACATCCTCCATGCCTTCAAACTCAACCCCTAAATAACCATCATAACCGCTTTTTTTGAGAATTGATAGGCATTGAACAACAGGAACGTTCCCATGACCAACAATAGTACCTTTTAGGTAATTTCCACCTCTGCTGGTGAAAAATCCACTACCTGGAGAAAATTCATTTCCACTTTTTACAACAAAATCTTTCGCATGTGCATATGATATGTATTTTGAAGCAATACCAAAGGCATCGGCAGGGTTTTCATCTACACAAAGAAAATTACCCATATCAACCAACCAGCCAAAATTCTCATTATTAACTGCACAAATTAGCTTTTCAACTCTCGCTGAGTCTTGACAGAAAAACCCATGGTTTTCGACCATTGTTTTAATTCCCTTAGTTTTAGCATACTCGGTCACTTCACGACAAGCGTCAGCCAAAAAAGGAAGAATGTCATCAAAACTTTTCTTTTCCGCAAGTCGACCTGCTGTCGCATCATGTCGCATGCTGCTAGTACCCAAAATATGAGCAATATCGACTTTTTTCTTAATTAATTCAATCTCAGCTTTAGTGTCTCCACCACTTCCACTGATGAAATCTGCTGACACAGTGTAATTTGTGATAGGCAATGAAAGTCTTGCACTTTCTTCTGCTAACTTCTTGGCGTAATCTTCTTGTGAAGAATTATCATGTGGTATCAAATCGACAAACTCAATACCCTCGTAACCTAACTCTTTTGCCTTAGCTATGCAGTCAAACTGTGTCATTTCTCCTGCATTTATAAGACGTGAAAACGAATATGAACTAATTGAAATTTTCATAATTTTACTCCGTTCTGCCGTTAATAAGGCATATATTTATTGAAACAAATGATTTCTACAAATACACTATAACTTTACCAGCTTATTTGTATCAATAATTTGTTGCAAAGACCGACCTATGAAATCTAGAAAAATAATTAATCTTTTTCAAACATGGGGTATGTAGTTATAGTAGCCACTTCTGTAGGAAGATTTGGATAATCTCTCAAAAATAAAATCTTATTTGCAAGCCTTTTTCCAAGAGCTTGTGTATCTACCTCAACCGTAGTAATTCGTTTGAACGAACCGTCATTGTAATAATCATTGTAAAACCCCGTGATTTCAGGTTTTTTCAACTCTTTGTGCTCATTAAAATATCTAATGACAAAACTTGCCATGTAATTACTTGCACAAACAAATGCATCAGGCATTTCTTTTATACTATCAAGAAAAGCAAATATTTTTTCATAGTGTATGTCAGGAAAAAAAGAAGTTGTTATGCTACATTGTCTATCCACTTCAATGCCATATTCTTTGTGTGCATTCAAAAAACCTGTATATATATCGTTATTTATTTGTGAATAATCTACATCTCCAATAAAACCTAGCTTCTTCGCTCCATTTTTTATAAGATTTGCAGTAATCTCAAAACTCGAATTTTTACCTTCTAATAACAAAACGTCTGCGTTTAACTCTGATGATTTAATTTTTGGAGTTTTATCAAAAAATAGTTTAGGGACATCAAGTTTTGCAAGTTTTCTTAACGTTTCTTCGCAATATACATTCAATATAATCACTCCACCAACTTCACCATTTGTTAGAACAGCAGGCAAGTTATCGCCATCCTTATACTGTAGTGGCAAATGTGCGTAAAGCAAATTCACATCGTTTTTACCCAATTGTTTAGCTAGTTCGTGGATTATTTGAGACCAAAAAGGCGAGACCTGTAATCTGGAAATCGCTATTGCAATAGTATTGTATTTCCCGAAAGTTTTCTCTCTCATTAAAAATGAATTGCTTTTGTACCCTAATTTCTCTGCAGTATCTAGCACTTTTTGCCTAAGCGAGCTAGAAACATCTTCCCTTCCAGAAATAGCTTTCCATACACTTATTCTCGAAACACCTAGTATATCTGCAATATCCTGCATTGTTGGTTTGTTCATTCTATAAAACCTCCTAAGATAACAGTAAGCTATGATAATATTTAACATTAACTTTAACACTAACGTTAACATTAGATTAACATCACATTACTGACATTATATACGTTTTGTTTTAAAAAATCAAGAGAAAAATCAATTTTCTCCCATTAAATATGTAAAATATATTGCTTGTTTTTTGTTTATTATGCTATATTCTGAAAAAAGCACAATTACGTACTTTTGTTAAGTAAAACACACTTGACTTTTTAGCCATAAAATAGTAAAATAAATTCGATATCAACCATCAC
>CAYJBU010000036.1:14570-17769 GCA_964368155.1 uncultured Eubacteriales bacterium
TTTGAAGAAAAGACATTGCGTTTTGTGCCTTTATAGTATAAATCAAATAATATACTTATTTCTTAAAAACCGGCACAATCTCAAGAAAGGAACGTTAAAAAATGAAAATAATTGAATTTAATTCTCACAAAGAAGCGAGCGAAGCCTGTGCAAAAGTGTTAATCTCTCAAATCAAATCAAAACCTAACAGTGTTTTAGGACTCGCAACAGGCTCTACTCCAATAGTTATCTATCAAAACCTTGTCGAAGCATACAACAAAGGTGAAGTAGATTTCAATGAAGTTAGAAGTGTTAATTTAGACGAGTATTACGGGCTTAGTGGCAATCATAATCAAAGTTATCGGTATTTCATGCAAGAACATTTATTTAACAAAGTTAACATAAAACCAAGCAACACTCATCTTCCAAACGGAACCGCACAAGATGTACGCAAGGAGTGTTCTGATTACGAAAACTTAATTAATGATATAGGAGGAATTGATGTTCAATTGCTTGGAATTGGCTTAAATGGACACATAGGATTTAACGAACCTAGCGATTATTTTGCAGATAAAGTTCATGTTGAAGATTTACAGCAAAGCACCATAGAAGCTAATTCACGACTTTTCGATAATATTGACGAAGTTCCAAAACGTGCATTCACAATGGGAATTGGAACCATTATGCGTGCAAAGAAAGTTATTTTATTGGCAGATAAAAATAAAATTGATATTATCGACAAGGTAATAAACAGCGAAGTTAACCCTCAAATCCCTGCTTCGATTTTGAAGTTCCACCCGGACACAACAATTTATTTCTCTAGATAGTTTGATATTTTAACATAGACCTCCTAATGTAGCTGATTAACTCTACAATAGGAGGTCCTTTTTTTATTTTTTCAATCATATTTTCTGACAAAACTAAAAGCATAAATCTTTATGGGGTATATCAAGTATCCCTTGTCAAATTTTTAATCCAATTATACTTATTTATTTTTACAAATGCGACGAAGCATTTTAGTATTTGGTCACATTTCAAGCAAGCAAAAACAATCCAAGGCTCTGCTCCAAGTAATGATGCAATCACAGCAGAAGGGATAACCACTAGAAAGACAAAAATGGTATCATTTTTAAATACAAAACTGATATCACCACCCGACTTAACTAATCCAAACAGGCATGCTGCTTGATAACAAGTACCAATAATGCTTATGCTAATTACATTTATAAATTGTCTTGAATAATCCATCGCTTCAGGACTTATGTCATACAGACCGATAAATGGCTCTTTCAAGGCAAAGACTATTGCGCCCGATATCACTCCAACACCCAAAAACAGAATTTGTACTTTTTTTGAATAGCTCTTAATCTTTTCAATTTTACCTTCGCCAACTGTTTTACCTGTAATAATCCCAACACCACTGGACAAACCTGCCATCCAAACATAAACTAGGTTATGAAGCATTCCTGTAACTGCCGTAGCTGCTATTACCTCTGAAGTAAATCTGCCTAAAATAACAGTGTTCGCAACCATATTACAGCCCCAAACAACTTGACCACCGAAGACCGGAAGTCCATATTTTACAAAATCACCAAACATCACCTTGTCTAAACCAATGATATCTTTGAATTTTAGCATTAGCTTTTTGTCCCTGAACTTAACGTAGTACAGCACAAATCCAAATTCTGCAATTCTTGAAATCAATGTTGCAATTGCTGCTCCTTTTACCCCCATCGCTGGTATTATATCGCCAACACCAAAAATGAGGAGATAGTTTAATCCTACATTGACAAATAAAGCCATTACAGAAACATAGAACCCCAGTTTTGCAGTTTCCACACTTCTCAAGGAAGCAATCAACATTTGCGAAGAAGCAAAAAAGAGATAAGAAAAACCTACAATCCCAAGATATACAGCTCCCTCTTCGATGACATTAACGTCATCAGTCAGCAAACTTATCACTTGATAAGGGAACACAGTCGCTGCAAGCATGAACAACAAACCACAGACAAAAGAAAACTTGTAAGCAACACCAATAATTTTTCTTATGCTTACTACATCTTTTTTCCCCCAATATTGAGCACCTAAAATTAATATTGCTCCTTCAATTCCCATAGTGAACATCTGTAAAACTGTTTGCACTTGATTTCCCATGTACACGCCCGAAACTGCATTATCGCCAAGCGTTCCAATCATAAGATTATCTGCAAATCCAACGGCATATGTAATCAAATTTTGCATAGATATTGGTATTGCCAAGGTCAATAGAACTTTAAAGAATGAGCCATCTTTGTTTTTAAGCATATAATATCCCCTTAATCAGAACTTAGTATAAATTTGCTTTCAGTTCTAAGGATAAGTGTAGCATATAAAACATCAAAAGTAAAGTATGTATTACTATCAATAATCAACAAGAGATAATTAATTAATTTAATTGTTTTTAACAAAAAAAACATTGGACATTGCAATTATTTTATTATATAATAAATCCATTATTCTGTATTTGAATTATGAAAGGATGTTTGAATTGAAATTTGCACTATCGTACAGTTTTGGAAAAGACAGTACACTTGCCTTACATAAAATGATTGAACAGGGTCACACACCTGTGGCATTAATAGTTATGGTAAACGAAAAAGAAAAGCGTTCCTTTTTTCATGGAGTAGATTATGATATGATGGCACGCATTTCCAAATGTCTAGGAATTCCATTTTTGCTTGGTAAATCCATAGGAAGTGATTATAATCACGTCATGGAAAAACAGTTAAAAAAAGCAAAAGATTTAGGTGCTAAAATCTGTGTTTTTGGAGATATTGACATTGAAGAACATAGGGAGTGGGACACAGAGAGATGTGAAAAAGTAGGTTTAGAGCCTCATTTCCCTCTTTGGAAAAAAGACAGAGAAGAAGTAGTTAATGAACTGATTTCCTTAAACTATAAATGTGTAATAAAAGCTATTCACAATCAAAAACTCCCTAAATCTGTATTAGGAAAAACTCTTAATCATAAAATTTTAGATGTTTTTGGAGAACACAACATTGATATTTGTGGCGAATTCGGTGAGTATCACACAATTGTAGTTGATGGCCCAATTTTTAAAAGCAAACTCGATTACGTAATTCGTGAACCACTGGATTTCGGCATAACATCAATAGTTAACATGTTTTAGCCCACTCTAGTAAACACTAGTTCATTTTAGAACTTTTGTTTATATTCACAC
>CAYJBU010000037.1:0-10679 GCA_964368155.1 uncultured Eubacteriales bacterium
ACTATTTTTCAGCTTTTCCGCGGTATTTTCAAGGTTTAGCTCAGGTGTATTGGTAATACCCTCTTGTATAAGAATCAGGTGTCCACCGATTTTCAACTTGTCTTTTACTGAATCAATACAAAGTTTTGAGTTTTCGCTGTATACAATAGTGAATTTATCATTTTCTATTGGAAGATTAAAATAGTTCTTGGTATGAATAATTGTTGAATTATTTTTGGGAAAATATTCCATGTTGTTTACATAAAATTCTTTGCTGTCTGTAATGCATGTAAGAGAATTAATATGCTGGACAAATTGTAAAGAGTGTAAATCACTGGGGTTTAAATACAACATGTGCGAATTTTCTTTTATGAAATTTTCAAGAATTTCAGTGGTGAATTTTCTGTCTATCATGTATTTTTATCCACTTGATGAAACTGTTTTAAATTGTTTTCTTTTGCATGTCTTTTCACGTATTCAGCTTCAAGCATTTCTGGAGTAATTTCTTCATTTACCATTAAAACTGCAAGATGATAGAGAAGGTCGCTCATTTCACAAACTATTTCTTTTTTGTCCTTGTTTTTTGTTGCGATAATAAGTTCACTACATTCTTCTCCGCATTTTTTTAGAATTTTGTCAGTGCCTTTATCAAGCAAATAACAAGTATAAGAGCCTTCAACTACATCATTTTTTCGCTTAAGAACGGTGGAGTATTCCTCGTTTAAAATATCAGTCATAGATAATATGTTATTCCTTTCAAACAAATTGGTTATATGAGTTCTTTAAAGAAGCAGCTGTGTTGCCCTGTGTGACAAGCATTTCCATTTTGTTGCACCTTAATTAAAAGGGTGTCATCATCACAATCTGCAAACATAGAGACTACCTTTTGTGTATGACCTGAAGTTTCGCCCTTGTGCCACAGGGAATTACGAGAACGACTGTAAAAATAGGTGTAGCCTGTTTCGATTGTTTTTTGGAGAGATTCTTGATTCATGTATGCCATCATCAGCACTTTTCCACTTGAGGCTTCTTGGATAATAGCAGGGATTAGGTCTGATTTAACAAAATATCTTTCAAGCTCATCGTCAAAATGATAGCTACCCAATTTTGAAGACATTTTTTGGCAAGTAACAACAGCAGTCCTTAAGTCTAAGTCGCCTGTGTAAACAGATCTGCCTGCAATTGCACCATATAGGCCAAGGCTGTGCAGGTCGATGATATCAATCAAACTGCTAACTCCACCACTTGCAATGATATTGCAACTTACTGAATTGTTGATTTTATCAAGCATATTCAAATTAGGTCCATTGAGAGTACCATCTTTTTCGATGTCAGTAAATATTATATACTGTACACCAATTTGCTCCATGTTTTTTGCAAATTCAATGTAATCAGTTTCACTCGTTGAAGTCCAACCCTCGGTTGCAACTTTTCCGCAGTATGCATCAATTCCCACTGCAATTTGTTTTCCGTATTTTCTTACTGCTTCTTTCACAAAATCTGGATTATACAATGCTGCTGAACCCAAAATTACACGGTTTATTCCGTTTTCTAAATAGTATTCAACAGTGCTCATGTCACGAATTCCACCACCAATTTCAATGTTCATTCCGGTGTTTTTTCTAACATTTAACACAATTTCGTGGTTGACTGGGATTTTGTCTTTTGCGCCGTCTAAATCAACCATGTGTAGCCATCTTGCCCCTTGATTTTGGAAATTCACTGCGGCGTCAATAATATCATTTGCGACTACTTCTACAGTTGAAAAATCCCCTTGAAAAAGTCGTACACATTTTTGATCCTTCATATCAATAGCCGGTAATATAATCATTTTGCACCTTGCCTTTCTTTAAGTAAATGCAATGTTTTGTGGTTAATAATTTCGTATTTTTACTCTAATACACCTTTTGTAGATAATAACTCGCCGCTGTCGTTGAATTTCACAGCGGTTTTTAATGCATAGGCAAATGCCTTAAAAAGTGCTTCGGTCATGTGATGCGAATTCTTTCCGTATTCACACTTAAGGTGTAATGTTACTCCTCCGGAGTCACAAAATGCTCTGAAAAACTCTTCTGTCATGCAGGTGTCATAATCGCCCATTCTTTCTTGTGGAAATTCTGCATTAAACACAAGGTATGAGCGACCACTGATGTCTAAACAGCAAAAACCAAGACTTTCATCCATGGGAATATATGCCGTTCCAAAGCGAGTTATTCCCACTTTGTCGCCTAACGCCTGAGAAAATGCTTTTCCCAATGCAATACCCATGTCCTCAATGCTGTGGTGGCAGTCTACAAACAAATCTCCTCTAAGCTTTGCAGTTAGCCCGAAACCTCCATGACAAGCAAAAGCAGTGAGCATGTGGTCAAAAAAACCTATCCCCGTATCAATATCAACAATTCCTCCATCAAGAGAAAGTTGAAGTTCGATTTGAGTTTCTTTTGTATTTCTGTGTATAATAGCAATTCTGTTCAAGGTAGACCCCCCTTATGACGCAAAAAATTCTTTAATTGAGTTAACTGTCAATTCATTTTCTTTTTCTGTACCTGCAGTTATCCTTAAAAAAGCATCAAAGCACCTAACTGCAATTCCCTTACTAAGTAGGAATTTGAAAATATCAGTTGACTTTGTTGATTTCAGTACAACAAAATTGGTGTTGCTTGGAAGTAAATCAAAGTCCAGTTTTAAATCAGATAGTTTAGAGAACAAATCTTCTCTTGCCTTGATGATAGTTTTTGTTCCATCTAATATTTCATCTTTGTGTTTTAGCACAGTCGAAGCCATAATCTGAGAATGTGAGTTGAGATTGTACGGAGATTTTATTGCCTTTATTGCATTCACGATTTTCTCGTTTCCAATTGCAAAACCAACTCTGAGAGCTGCCATAGAAAATGCTTTTGAACACGTTTTGAGGATTAACAAATTTGGATAAACTTCAATTTTGTCTAGTACGCTTTCTGTCCAAAAATCCATGTATGCTTCGTCTACAACAACTAATGTGTCTGGTAAATTATCAATAATTTTACACACTTCTAAAGATGTCAATCCGAGAGAAGTAGGATTGCACGGATTGCTAAAAATAAGCAACTTAACATTACTATTTTTACACACTTCAATTGTTTTGTCAACATCTATATCAAAGTTTTCACCTTTATTTAACACAACACTTTCACACTCGCTGAGTGAACCATAAAAACGGTACATTGAAAAGTCGTTTTCAAAGGTGGCAAAGCACTCACCTTTAAGTAAAAAACCTGTAAATAACAAGGAAATAAGCTCGTCAGAGCCATTTCCGGCTACAACATTTTTGGGATTAATTCCAAACAACCCAGCAAAAGAATTACACAAGTCTTCTGCCATAGGGTCTGGGTATCGGTTATATTGCAAATTATCCAAATTTGCGTTAATCTCGTCAGTTATGTGCTTTGGTATATCTAAAAATGATTCATTAGCGTCTAATCTAATCTTGAAATCGCCTTTAAGTGGTTCGTATGGAGTGAGGTTATTGATTTTATTATTAAGATTATACATCGCTTTCCTTTCTGACTGCCACGGAATTCGCATGTGCAGTTAACATTTCTGTTTCTGCAAGCAAAATTATGTCATCAGCAGATTTTAAAAGTGCTTCTTTTGTATAATAGATAAAACTTGATTTTTTTATGAAATCATCGACCGATAGGGGAGAGAAGAACCTTGCTGTTGAGTTTGTTGGGAGCACATGGTTCGGACCTGCGAAATAATCTCCTAATGGCTCAGGAGAATAGTTGCCGAGAAAAATTGAACCAGCGTTGTCTAGTTTCCCTAGATATTCCATCGGATTTTCACAACAAACCTCAAGATGCTCAGGTGCTAAATCATTTGCAAAATCAACAGCATCTTTCATGTTGTCACAAAGTATTATCGCTCCGAATTCACTTAATGATTGTTTGATAATGTCTTTTCTGCTAAGAGTTTCAACTTGCTTGTTTAGCTCGGCTACAGTCTTTTGAGCAATTTCTAAATTGTCGGTAATTAAAACTGAGGAAGCCATTTTATCATGCTCTGCTTGGCTCATTAAATCTGCTGCTAAAAATTTTGGATTTGCAGTTTTATCAGCTATAATCAATATTTCACTAGGTCCTGCTATCATATCGATGTCAACTGTTCCATATAGTTGTTTTTTTGCAACAGCAACAAAAATATTTCCGGGTCCTACAATTTTATCAACTTTCGGAACACTTTCAGTTCCAAATGCAAGTGCTCCAACTGCCTGTGCTCCACCCATTAAAAACACTCTGTCAACTCCTGCTACTAAAGCAGCAGAAATAATATCAGGGTTGATTTTTCCGTTCATTCCTGGAGGAGTAGTCATGACAATCTCCCCAACTTCTGCAATTTTTGCTGGGATTACATTCATCAAAACGGTTGAGGGATATGCAGCCGTACCACCGGGTACATACACGCCTACTTTATGAAGGCCTCTAATCCTTTGACCTAGCATCACACCTGATTCATCGGTGTCAATTCTTGACTGTTGCTTTTGTCTTTCGTGAAACTTTTCAATGTTTGTTGCAGCTTTTTTTAGAGCCTCAACAAAACGTGGGTCAGAGTTTTTGGAAATTTCAATCATTTCTTCTTTATTAAGTTCTAATTTCTCAGGACACCAACCATCAAATTTTTCACTATATTCTCTAACTGCTGTATCTCCATTATTTTTTACATTTTTGAGAATATCTGCAACAATTTCTTCAACTTTCGTATCGTTTTCGCCTACTCTAGCCTTGAAATCGTTTATAAAATTATTAAGATAATTTTTGTCTCCCTTTGTAATCTTTATCATCAGTTTCATTATCCTTTCTTGATTCCTAATAATACTATTTAAACCAGAAATAAATCATTTTTTATTTTTGTTAAGAAGATTAACAAGCTCTTCAATTTCTGCTTTTCGCAGTTTTAAACTTGCCTCGTTTGCGATTAACCTTGCAGAAATATAAGCAATTTCCTCTTTAACTTCAAGTCCGTTTTCCTTTAATGTGCTTCCGCTTTCAACAATGTCAACAATTCCATCTGCCAACTCCAATAGAGGAGCTAGCTCTACAGAGCCCTCAATTTTAATAACTCTGATGTCCATTGATTTTGACTCAAAAAATTCTCTGGTTACATTTGGATATTTTGAAGCAACAGTTTTTGAGCGAAAACCTTTGTAAAAATCACTGCCCTTTTTTGCTGCAAGAGCAAAACGGCACTTCCCAAATCCTAAGTCTAATATCTCAAAGAAATGGCTACCATTTTCCATGATGGTATCTTTTCCAACCACTCCTAAATCACAAACTCCGTTTTCTACATAAGTTATAACGTCAGGTCCTTTAGCAAGGACTAGTTCGATTTTGCCGTCGTTAACCGGTAATATCAGCTTACGTCCTTTTTCTTTGATTGAATCACATTCAATTCCACATTCTTCTAAAAGCTTGACGGTGTCAGATTCAAGTCTTCCTTTTGTCAGCGCTATTCTCAATGCCCTCATAAAAATACCTCAGTTTCCCCGTTGTCAAGAATAATAAGTTTTGGTATGCCCTTAGATTTTGCATATGCTTTTGTTTCGTCTACAGTGTCAAAAAACGATGTTTCACACACAAATCCTTTGTAAGTTAACTCGTTGATTTTCAATTGTGCGTCAATTTCCCTGCCTTTTCGTCCAAAGACTATTGCGTCTATTTTAGGAGTTTTTTCATTTGGAAAGGCAATTTCTGTAACAGCGTCAACGTTAATTGCAAAGCCAACAGCAGGCATGGGAGCGTTAAATTTTTCAAGAATGTTGTCATAACGCCCACCGATTAAAACAGCAGAGCCAAAACCTTGAGTATAAGCGCTGAATACCATTCCTGAATAATATTCGTTTCGTTGGACTAGTCCTAAATCAATGATGATTTTATCACCTAATTCGAGTTTGCACAACGCTGTGTAGAGTGTTCTTAAGTAATCTAGTGTGGACTTTAACTCGTCATCTGTGCAAAACTCGTTTGCTTGCTCGAAAACTTCTTCGCCACCGAAAAGAGCAGGAAGTTTTTTTATAGCCTCAGAATGAACAGAGGATGGAATATCTTTCATGATGACATTTAATGAAGCAAAGTTTTTGGATTCAATAGTGCTTCGAATTTTCTCTTTTAGTTCATCATCGATGCCTAGTTTTTGAATTAACTGCCTAAAAATATTCGCATGACCAATTTCTAGTCTAAAATTAATATTGCAAGCTTTTAAAGCTTCGACGGCTGTTGTAATTGCTTCTAAATCAGCCATCAAACCATCAATTCCAAGTAGTTCAATTCCTGCTTGTGTACATTCGTCACTGCGCCCTGTAAAGTCTTTTCTATTTCTATAGACTGCTTGGTTGTAAAACAATCTTAAAGCGCCTTTGTGGGTCTTTAATCTTGTTGCAGCCAAACGAGCAATAGGTAATGTCATTTCAGGCCTAAAGACAACTAGTCTTCCGTTATTGTCAGTGGTTTTATATAGCTCACTTTGAGGGATAGCCGCATTCTCTAAGTTAAATACATCGTAAAATTCAACTCCAGGGCTTATTACTTCGTTATAAGCTCTTTTAATGAATACTTCTTTAATAATTTTTTCTGTTTTTCTGCGTGCGATACATTCCTCAAAAAGAACATCTTTAGTTCCCTCGGGAGTTATCATATTGAATTTTTTCATGAATAATTGCACTCTCTTTCGCTTTATCGTTGTAAAGTGATACTATGATATCACACAAAATGTAATTTGTCAATTAAAATAAGCTCATTTGACTGCTGTCAGGTAAATTTTCTAAAACTCCTGTTTCCTTTAATGTCTGAACAACTGCTCCAGAAATTTTAGTTTTAGCCTGTAATTCTTCAACAGAAATATATTTATCCTCAGAATTTCTTGCAGTCATTAAATTTTTGGCTGCAGTTTCTCCAATTCCTGCCAAGGAAGAGAATGGAAGTCTGATTTTACCGTCTTCCATCAAAAATTTATCCGAATGGGATTTATACAAATCAACAGGCAAAAGCTGAACATCTCTTGCTAGCATTTCGTTGATAATTTGCAAAGTTGCATATGTGGATTCATCTTTTGCGCTAGCAAGCTTATCTTTTACTTTTTGCGCAATTTCACTCATTTTATCCATAACAGCTTTCTTGCCTTTCATTGCTGTTGCGCCGTCAAAATCATCGCTGCGAACAGTGAAGTAGGCTGCATAAAATTCTGTAGGTTTATAAACTTTATACCACCCTAGCCTCAAAGCTGCTATCATGTATGCTGCTGCGTGGGCCTTTGGAAACATATATTTTATCTTGAAGCATGAATCTATGTACCATTGAGGAACGTTATTGTCTTTCATTGCTGCAACGTGTTCATGGGTTAAAGCTTTTGCTGCTTGTCCTTTTCTTGTGATTTCCATAATCTTAAAAGCCATGTTTGGCTGTAAGCCTTTAAGCATTAAATATGTCATTATACTGTCACGAGTTCCAATAACTTCGGAAATTGTACAAGTACCGTTTTTAATCAAATCCTGCGCATTTCCAAGCCAAACGTCAGTACCGTGTGAAAGTCCAGAGACTTGCAATAGGTCAGAAAATTTGGTTGGTTGCGCGTCCATAAGCATTTGTCTAACAAAAGGAGTTCCCAATTCAGGCAATGAAAATGTACCTGTGTGTGAGCCGATGTCAGAAGGGGAAACTCCAAGCGCTTCGGTTGATGTAAACAGAGACATAACTTTTTTATCGCTCATTGAGACATTCATAACAGGAATCCCTGTGTACTCTTCTAAATATTTATATATAGTAGGTACATCATGCCCTAGTTCATCAAGCTTACAAATCGTGTCATGTATGGAGTGGAAGTCAAAGTGGGTGGTTATATTAGGAGATTTTTGGTCATTTGCAGGTCTTTGAACGGGGCAAAAGTCATAAATCTCCATTCCTTTAGGAACAACAACCATTCCTCCGGGGTGCTGTCCTGTGGTTTTCTTAATTCCGGTACAGCCTTTTGCAAGCCTGTTGAGTTCTGATTTTGGAATATGTTTACCTGTAAGTTCTTGATATTTTCGAACATAACCAAGAGCGGTTTTATCTGCAAGAGTTCCAATTGTACCAGCTTTAAACACGTTGTCTCTTCCAAAAAGTTCTTCTGTATATCTATGTGCACCACTTTGATATTCACCCGAAAAGTTTAAGTCAATGTCGGGAGTTTTATCTCCATCGAAACCAAGGAAAGTTTCAAAAGGAATGGTGTGTCCGTCTCTGTCTAAACTTTCGCCACATTCAGGACAATCCTTTTCGGGTAAGTCAAACCCAGAGTCGTATTCACCCTTTAAGAAGAATTCGCTGTATTTGCATTTTTTGCATATGTAATGTGGTTCAAGAGGATTTACCTCTGAAATACCTGACATACTAGCAACAAATGAGGAGCCAACTGAGCCACGTGAGCCAACGAGATAGCCATGTGCCTCGCTGTCTGCAACCAATTTTTGAGCTGTCATATACAATACCGAGAAGCCGTGCTTATTGATAGAATGTAGTTCTTTTTCAAGTCTTTTAACAACTATTTCAGGGAGTGGGTCGCCATATTTTGCCTTTGAACGCTCCCAAGTGATTGAGTTTAATTCTTCTTCTGCACCTTCGATGAATGGAGGGTAAACTCCATCTGGTATAGGTTTGATTTTTTCAATCATGTCTGCAATCATGTTAGTGTTTTCGACAACTACTTCATAAGCTTTTTCTTCGCCTAAATATGCGAAATCTTCAAGCATCTCGTTGGTGGTTTTAAGATACAATGGAGCTTGGTCTTCTGCGTCAGAAAAGCCCATCGCTTTCATCAAAACAGCACGATACAATGATTCGTGTGGTTCGAGAAAATGAACATCGCCTGTTGCGACAACAGGTTTTGAAATTTTCTCGCCTATTTTAACAATAGTACGGTTGTATTCGCGAAGTTTCTCTTCGTCACATTCACCCTTTCTTACCATGAACATATTGTTTTGTATGGGTTGAATTTCTAAATAATCATAATAATCAGCAATTTTGCATAAATCGTCAAAGTTAACACCTTTGGTCATAGCTTTGAACAATTCTCCAGCCTCACAAGCTGAACCAATGATTAAACCCTCTCGGTGCTTGTCAAGAAAAGTTCTTAAAACACGAGGTCTTTTGTAAAATGTATCAAGGTGACTGCTGGAAATTATTTTGTATAAGTTTTTTAACCCTACTAAATTTTTAACTAAAATAATTTGGTGATATGACGGTAACTTTTTGAAATCTCCACCTGCCAAGGCAGAGTTAAGTTGAGAAACCTCGTTTATATGTAAATCCTCTTTAAAACGAAGAAGTAAGTTCTTGAATATTTCTGCTAATATCATTGCGTCGTCGACAGCACGGTGATGGTTGAAATCCCCAAGTTTTAAGAATTTTGCTACTGTGTTAAGTTTGTGATTTTTTATGTCTTTGAAAAGAGAACGACATATTGGCACTGTGTCGATTGAAGTGTTTTTTATTGTAATGTTGCTTCTGATTGCAGCTTGTCTGATAAAGGACATGTCAAACTCTGCGTTGTGTGCGACTAATATATTATCACCGCAAAATTCTAGGAATTTATTAAGTGCAACATCCTCTTTCTCAGCATCTTTTACCATTTCATCAGTAATTCCAGTGAGTTCAGTGATTTTTTGACTGATTGGTTTTTCAGGATTTACAAACATTCCAAACTGGTCTACTATTTCTCCGCCTTTTATTTTAACAGCACCGATTTCTGTAATTCTTTCAGAAAGTGAACTCAGCCCTGTTGTCTCCAAGTCAAAACAAACGAATTCATCGTCAAATGAACAGTTGTCATCTCCTTTAACTGCGTTTACTAAATCATTTACAAAATATGCTTCAATTCCATAAATCACTTTAAAATCATTTCCTGATTTATTGATTGAGGAACAAGTGTTCATAGCGTCTGGAAAAGCTTGTGCTACTCCGTGGTCAGTAACAGCAATTGCACTATGCCCCCAACTGTCTGCTTTTTTCATAATAGCTGAAACAGGAGTGAGTCCGTCCATCGAAGATAAGTTCGTGTGCACATGCAATTCAACACGTTTTTTTGGAGCCGTGTCAATTACATTAACCTTTTGAGCTCTACCTAATGCCTTGATGTCCATTACGTCTTCGCCTGCAAAGCTGTCATAACTTAACGAGCCTCTAACGACAATGGTTTGCCCTACTTTAAGCTCGTCATATTCCTTGCAAGAAGAGACGTTTTCAAGTTTTTTTATTGATACAGATGAGGTGTAGTCGGTGATATCAATGTTATAGATTTTACGAGTTTTATCTCTTGTTTCTTTTACGTCAATTGCAAAAATATCACCCCAAATATTTACCACTCCGTCAATTGAGGAGATGTTGGCAATTGGTTTTAGTTCTTGTTTTGTCAAGTTTCCTATAAGAGGTCTGATTGTAGTCTCGATGATTTGAGGAAACAAGTTATTATCTTTTCTTATTGAAATATTGTGTTTTGCAATGTTTTCTTTCATGCTGTCCTCATACAAACGGACTTCTTCTAAAGCCTTTTCACGAAGTTGTTTTTCTTGTGCATCTCTTAGTTTTTGAATTACACTCTCGTCAGGATTATCAATTTTTAGCACTCCTGAAAAAGAGATTGGTTTTACAAAGCCAAACCAATCTTTTATAATCTTTGTCAGTTTAGCTTCT
>CAYJBU010000037.1:10689-17674 GCA_964368155.1 uncultured Eubacteriales bacterium
GCCTCAAGAATTCTAATTCCACCGTGAAAAAGTTCAATATCAATTTTTTTATCGCTAATTCGCATTACTGCATTGTTAAAAATACCGTTAATACATGCGTCAGTTTCTTTGATTTTTTGCGCTAGTGAGGGAAGCACAGATTCATCAAAACTGCTTTCTTTGAATTTTGGAACAATCGAAACTTTTTCCATTTCAAGGAACTGTTTTAAGGCTTCTTGTAACTCTAATATTTGAGAATAAGTGCAAAACTCTTCAAAGTTGATTTCTATTGATACAAATTTTTCGGATTTGTCTATGTCCAAACCCGAAATAATTGAATGTTTTAAATTATCGCTTAAACTAATTTTGTTATCTATAAATTTTTCCAATGTAATCATTTATACCGTCCGTTCGAGTTAGAGGAAAAGATAAATAAGCTATAAAAATTAATTTATAGCTTATCGATTTCTATTAAGAGTTCCTCAAGCATTTCTTCTTCTTTTACTGTTTTTATTATCTCGCCTTTTCTAAAAATAAGCCCAACTCCTTTTCCTGAAGCAATTCCTATGTCAGCACTCTTGGCTTCTCCAGGTCCGTTTACTTCGCATCCCATCACCGCAACAGTGATGTCTTTTTCGATGTTTTGGAGTTTTTCCTCAACTTTCTTAGCTAGTGAAATTAAGTCTATGTTTGTACGTCCACAAGTAGGACATGATATTAAATTAATACCTTTTCTAAGTCCAAGTGATTTTAGTATTTCTTTTCCAGCCCAAACTTCTTTTAAAGGGTCATCGGTCAAAGAAACTCTAATTGTATCTCCGATACCACTAGAAAGAAGTGACCCAATACCTATCGAAGATTTAATTATTCCTATTTTTTCAGTCCCAGCCTCGGTTACGCCAAGGTGAAGGGGATAGAAACATTCGCTACTGGTGAGTTTATAGGCTTCAATCATTGTATTGACATTAGAGGATTTTATTGAAATGATAATGTCATCAAAGTCAAATTTTTCTAATAAAGAAACATGATGCAAAGCACTTTCACACAATGCTTGCGCGCTTGCGTGACCATATTTAGCAAGTATGTCTTTCTCGACTGAGCCGGAATTCACACCAATTCTAATAGGGATGTTGTGGGATCTGCAAGACTTAACAACTTCCTTAATTCTGTTTTCGTCTCCGATATTACCAGGGTTAATCCTAATTTTATCAATACCAGCAGCAACACATTCTAGTGCAATTCTA
Organism: uncultured Eubacteriales bacterium; assembly: GCA_964368155.1. Classification (GTDB taxonomy): domain Bacteria; phylum Bacillota; class Clostridia; order Oscillospirales; family Acutalibacteraceae; genus SIG603. The sequence goes on from CAYJBU010000037.1 coordinate 11,913, forward strand.
TAGTCAAAATGTATATCAGCTACAAGTGGTACAGAAATTTTTTCTTTTAAAGCGTAAACTAATTTTACGCTTTCGATATCAGGAACTGCAAATCTTATGACTTCACAACCAGCGTTTTGAAGATTTACTGCTTGCTCAATGTTGCCTTTTAAGTCTTTTGGTTTGAAATTTAGCATCGATTGTATGCTTATCGGAGCATCTCCTCCGATAAACATGTTTCCGACGCGTATTTTTTTGGTCTTTATACGATTCATTTAAAATGCTCCGTTCCATAGCCATGTGGCATATAATAACAATAAATAATACTAGATTGAAAAGAGTGTCTTAAACTTTCAGTTTGCATACTTCTTGCTGTGTGGTGTTCTATCTGAAAGTTTAGAAAAATAGCTGAAAAATGTCCTTAAATGACACTATAAGCATAAATCCAAGCAATACTACAAATCCACCTGTGTTAATGATAGTTTCGTATTTTGCTGGTACTTTTCGTCTGAAAATAAGTTCGATTAGCAAGAAGAAAAATCTTCCTCCGTCTAATGCAGGGAAAGGTAATAGGTTAAATACACCAAGGTTGATTGTTAAAACAGACATCATGAAAACGATGTTTGTGACTGCTGCAAGAAAACTTTCTTCAAGTCCTGCTGCTGCAACTTTGCTTATTTCACTTGTTGCCCCAATAGGTCCAGAAATCTCATTCATTCCAAACTCGCCTGTGATGAGTCCTCCCAAACTTTCTAAAACCATTCGCAAAATTGAATAACTGTCTACAAATGATTTTGTGATGATGTTAGTGAAAGTTGGCTCTTCGCCATAAACTTGGAAATCCATAGAAACAAAGGTTCTTCCTTCATAGTCTTGGCTGTCAAGAACCAGATTATTAAACTCAATAATCTCACCGTTTCTTTTTACGTGTATATCAACATCCATCGGGTCTGCAGTTGCATAGGCAAAAGATAAATCTTTTTCAGAATAAATAGCATATCCGTCAACAGAAACAATGGTGTCGTATTGCTGAAGTCCTGCTAGTTCAGTCTTGGAGTTTTCAGGGAAAGCTGCAATAGTCAAAGTTGGCAACAAGTCTTGTTGTAACAAAACGAATGCCATTAGAAGAATTCCCAAGATTATATTTAAAATTGCGCCTGTAAGAACAACAATCATTCTTTTCCAAATTGGTTTGCTGTTAAAAGAAGTGGGGCTGAAACTCTCGTCGGTTTCACCTTCCATATCACAAAATCCACCTATAGGCAGAAGTCTCAAGCTATAGACAGTGTCGCCCTTCTTTTTGCTAAAGATTTTAGGTCCCATTCCAATTGCAAATTCTTTCACCCAAATTCCAGATAGCTTTGCGGTGAAAAAGTGTCCGAATTCATGAACAAAAATTATAAATGCAAATAGTAAAACGCCTATAATCGCTAATAAAATTGTCAAATCATTTCCTCCAATCATGGTAAAAAACAAAGAAGAAACTCAACTTTGTTATAAGAATAGCCAAAACTTAAATCCTGCTTAGCACAAATTCTTTTGCATTTTTAGCAGACATAAGAATGTTTTCTAGTGTAATATTTTGATTGTTTTTTTCGTTTTCAACAGCTCCCAAAACTAATTCAGCTATGTCGGTAAATCTTATTTTTTCATTTAAGAATAAATCCACAGCAATTTCGTTTGCTGCATTCATTGCAGTTGGAGCAAGACCACCTGATTTCATTGAATCAATCGCAATTTGAAGACATGAAAAAGTATCATAATCTGGTTGATGAAACGTAAGGTTTTTTACTTTCCACAAATCTAATTGCTGTGCAGGTGAAGGTAATCTTTCGGGATAGCTAAGAGCATATTGAATGGGGAGTGTCATGTCAGGCAAGCCTAACTGGGCGATTACGCTATTATCAACAAACTCAACAAGAGAGTGAATGATGCTTTCTCTATGAACCACAACGTCAATTTGCTCTGGTTCAAGGTCAAACAACCACTTAGCCTCTATGACTTCTAATCCCTTGTTCATCATTGTAGCACTGTCGATGGTTATTTTTGAACCCATCTCCCAGTTTGGATGTTTCAAAGCCATTTCTTTGGTTACTGTTTTTAATTTATCCTTATCCCAAGAGAAAAAAGGCCCTCCTGAAGCGGTGATAATAATTCTCTTTAATTCATTTGAGTCGTTTAGTCCTTGTAAACATTGGAAAATGGCACTGTGTTCACTGTCTACCGGTAAGATTTTGACATTGTTTTTTTGTGCTTTTTCCATGACTAGTTTTCCGCCTGTGACAAGAGTTTCCTTGTTTGCTAGTGCGATTTCTTTTTTTGCGTCAACAGCGCAAAGAGTTGGTTTTAAACCAATCATTCCGCTGACTGCGTTTAAGACTAGGTCGGAATTTTCAAGAGAGGAAATCTCACAAAGTCCTTCCATTCCAGAATAAACTACTGTGTCTGTGTCAGAGATTTTAACCTTTAAATCGTTTGCACTCTTTGGGTCAAAGACCGCTACTGCACGAGGTTTGAATTCTCGTACTTGGTTTTCTAGCAATTTTATATTTGAATAAACTGCCATAGCGACAAGTGAAAACTTGTCGCTATGTTTACGAACTACATCGCATGACTGCAAGCCGATTGAACCACTTGAGCCAAGAAGTGAAATTTTTTTCATGTAAAGCCCATCTTTTCTATTGATTTAAACAACTGCAGAGATATGAGAGAGGATTATATAAATTAGTGGTGCTGTGAAAATAACACTGTCAAATCTATCTAAAAATCCTCCATGCCCAGGAATAACATTTCCAAAATCTTTTACTCCGCAACTTCTTTTAATTATCGAGAAACTTAAATCGCCTACAACAGAGGTGATAGAACCTCCAAACCCAAGAAGTATTAGTGTTATATAATTCACGTGTTTCTCGCCACCATAATAAACGTAAGTGAAATACAATCCTACCAATCCCATTACAAGAACACTGAAAATTATTCCACCAATGAAGCCTTCAACCGTCTTTTTTGGACTGATTTTTGGACAAAGTTTGTGTTTGCCAAGAAATGTACCGGTGAAATAAGCACCGATATCGGGTACCCATGCAGCGCCTAAAGTTAAAAGTGCGTAAAACATTCCGTGGTTTTCGCTCAAACTCCTTGTTTGAACAATGGTATGAAGAGCTGTTGGAATAATTATCGTCATCGCAAAAATTGTCGTTAAATCTTTAAAAGTAACTGTTTCGTGATGAATAATAAGTACCAAAAACATTGCGAAAGCATATAAGCAATAAAGAATAAATGTGATATTTACATCAATGAAAATTTCCGAAAATGGGATAAGTGCGGAAAGAGTAATGCTAGGAATTAGAAATTCCCAACGATTAAGCAATCCAACTACTTTTATTACTTCATAGGTGCAAGCGGCAGAAATAATTGAGATGACAATATTCAGCGAAAGAGGGAAACTGCTATTGAATGCTACAATGCTGACAACAATAAAAAGCAAGGCAAATCCAGAGATAATTCTTAATTTCATACATACTAAGCGATATGGCTATACACCGCCAAAACGCCTGTTCCTCCTTTTGAAAATATCGATAGCTGAGTCTAAATCACTCTCTTTGAAATCAGGCCATAAAATATCAAAATAAATAAACTCAGAGTAAGCACACTGCCATAGTAAAAAGTTAGATAAACGCATTTCACCGCTAGGGCGAATGATGATATCAGGGTCGGGCTGATTTGATGTATAGAGATACTTGTTTATCGTTTCTTCATTAAATTCGATATTTTCTCCGCTAATTTTTTTTGAATGAATAATATTAACTGCATTTAAGATTTCTGCTCTACCACCGTAATTCATAGCAAGATTTAATGTCATACCGGTTTTATCTTTTGAGCCTTCACGAACTCGCTCGATTAACTCTTGCAGTTCAGAGGGGAAAGCGCTCGAATCTCCGATGAAATTGACCTTTATGTTTTCATGCGTGAAATCGTTAATAGCATCTTCTAAATATTGCTTAAAAAGAACTAACAAAGTGTTAACCTCTTCGTTCGGCCTTTTCCAATTTTCAGTTGAAAATGCGTATACAGTGAAATATTTAATTCCAATTTTAGAAGCGTACATAGTTATCTTTTTGAAATTCTGTGCTCCTGCCTTATGTCCGGCACTTCTGGGCAATGCACGTTTTTTTGCCCAACGTCCGTTTCCATCCATGATCACAGCAATATGTTCAGGGATATAGTCTAATTCAATATTAGCTTTTTTCTTTTTAAATAACACAATTCACGCTCCCGACAATTATACTGACATCATACTAAATGTATAAAAAAACAATCTGTTAAAGTATAAGTAGTATTTTAATTATATGCAAAAATTATATAGATAATATTTCTTTTTCTTTTTCTGCGAAAACTCCATCTACTTCTTTGGTTTTTTTATCGGTGATTTCTTGTAGCTTTTTCTCGCCTACTTTTAAATCATCTTCTGTAATTTCAGAAATTTTCTTTTTGTCTTTAAGTTTATCCATTCCGTCACGGCGAATAGAACGAATAGCAACTTTGCATTCTTCTGCCATTTTGTGGATATCTTTAACCAAAGTTTTACGTCTGTCTTCTGTTAATTGAGGGAATACCAAGCGAATAATTTTACCATCATTTTGTGGATTAACTCCTAAATCAGAAGTTTGAATTGCTTTTTCGATAAGTTTTAGCACGCTTGCGTCCCAAGGTTGTATGCAAAGCATTCTTGCTTCTGGAACGGAAACAGCAGCCAATTGGTTGATTGCAGTTGGTGTTCCATAATAATCCACGTGAATTTTGTCAAGCACAGCAGGATTTGCTCTTCCCGCTCTAATCGCTGCTAGTTCGGTTTTTAAAACACCAATACTTTTGCTCATTTTTGATTCTGATTTTTCTAAAATTTCTTTCATAACTAATACATCTCCTGTCTATAATATTAATCTACTAATGTTCCGACGTCTTCGCCCATAACTGCTCTTACGATGTTAGATGGGTCTTCGATACTGAATACATAAAATGGAATTTTTCTGTCTTTGCAAAAACTTGCAGCAGTCATATCCATGACTTGAAGATTATTTGTAAGAATATCTGCATAGGAAACATGCTCAAATTTTATTGCATTAGGGTTAGTTTTTGGATCGCTGTCATATACTCCATCGACCATAGTAGCCTTGAAAATGACGTCTGCTTCGATTTCAGCTGCTCTGAGTGCTGCGCCTGTATCTGTTGAGAAAAATGGATTGCCTGTTCCACAGCCCAAAACTACTACTCTTCCTTTTCCTAAATGTGAAACAGTTTTGTTTCTGATGTAAGGTTCTGCTAATTGAGGCATTGAAATTGCTGTTTGAACTCTAACGTCAACACCTAGTTGTTCTAATGCGTCTGCAACTCCTAAAGCGTTGATTACAGTTGCAAGCATTCCCATGTGGTCAGCTCTTGTTCTGTCCATTTTACCACTTGAACGACCACGCCAGAAGTTACCTCCTCCTACAACAATTGCAAGTTCAACTCCCATGTCGACTATCTCTTTAATTGGTTCGCATATTTTAATAACAGTGTCAAAATCAATCCCGTGACCCGTGTTTCCCGCTAAAGATTCTCCGCTTAACTTTAGCAGAACGCGGTTATACTTTAAAGCCATTTCTACTCATCCTTTCTGGTGCAAATGATAATTATTGTTCTGCCAATTAAACTGTGGACAACCTAGACGGTGATTTAACAGTATTTCATCGTCAAAGAACCGTTTGGGGTGCACAAAGCATTGAAAAGAACCTTTTCCT
>CAYJBU010000038.1:0-17546 GCA_964368155.1 uncultured Eubacteriales bacterium
AAGGTGCAATTTGGGCAATTTTAGGCGTGGTTCGGATTACATGAACTCGGCTAGCTTGAAAGGATGAATATAATGAATTTAACTGAAATTGGAAAAAAAGCAAAATCTTCTGCAAGAGAACTTCTTACCGCTGACAAAGCCAAGAATATTGCTCTTTTAGAAATTTCTAGGAATTTAGAAGAAAATGCTGATTTTATTATTGAAGAGAATTTGAAAGATATTGCAAACGCAAAGGCAGAAAATATGACTGAAGCAAAACTTGATAGATTAATTCTTGACAATAAAAGGATTTCAGCGATGGCTGAGGGTGCAAGAGAAATTGCATTTGAAAAAGACCCTACTGCTATTGTTTTAGAGGGTAAAAAACTTTACAATGGGCTTGAAACCCAAAAAATAACAGTCCCCTTGGGAGTTATTGGAATTATTTATGAATCCCGCGCCAATGTAACTTGTGACTGTGCTTGTCTGTGCCTTAAGGCTGGAAACGCTGTTATTCTGCGTGGAGGAAAAGAAGCAATCAATTCTAACAAAGCTATTGTTAAAATTATGCGCGAGGCTATATTGAAATCGGGTCTCCCGGCAGATTGCGTACAGTTAATCGAGGACACAAACAGAGAAAGTGCTCTTGAATTGATGCAATTGACCGAATTTGTAGATGTTTTAATTCCACGTGGCGGTGCTGGATTGATAAGCGCAGTAGTTCAAAACTCGAAAGTTCCTGTTATTGAAACAGGAGTTGGCAATTGTCATGTGTTTATCGACGAATTTGCAGATTTAGAAATGGCAACTGAGATTATCTATAACGCAAAATGCTCCAGACCCTCAGTTTGCAATGCAGCAGAGACATTATTAGTACATGAAAAAATAGCAGAAGACTTTTTGCCTATGGTAAAAGAAAAACTATGCAATGTTAAACTTAAAGTTTGTCCCAAAGCTGCAAAATTTTTAGATGGATGCGAAGATGCAACAGAGGAGGACTTTAGCGAGGAATTCTTGGACTATATATTGGCAGTTAAAGTAGTATCCGATGTTAACGAAGCTATTTCTCACATTGATAAATATTCCAGTCATCACAGTGAAGCTATTGTGACTGAAAGCTACAGCAATTCCCAAATTTTTGTAAATCAAGTAGACAGTGCCGCCGTCTACGTAAACGCTTCAACCAGATTTACCGACGGCGGAGAATTTGGTTTTGGTGCTGAAATTGGAATATCAACCCAAAAATTACACGCAAGAGGTCCAATGGGACTTTCTCATTTAGTTTCATATAAATATGTAATAAGAGGAACAGGTCAAGTTAGATAAGCTATATCAACAAATACATAAGCGAAAAAAGAATTGCGTTATTTTCTTTTTCTTGACTTAATATTACCAACAAAGCTATTATCAACATTCTCTCTTTATCTTGGAAAAAATTCGAGAGAAAATCAATATTTAATCCTTGATTGTTCGTCTCAGTCTGCGACACCTCGTTGTTATGATATGTAGCTTGGTCGCCATCTTCTTGTTTAGTAGCCTCTTCTTGCGACTCTAGGCTTAAAGGAACCGGAGTAGCTCGTGAATACATTTCACGAGCTCTTCTTATTGCATCCTCTCTCATGCTTGTGATATCATAAGCCATTAAAACAACCCTCCTAAAATCGACGAAAGCATTCCGCTTTCTTTTAGTAGTGGCATCAGCTTCATTAGCTGTAAAATTCTAATTGCTTGAGTTATCTTTTCCTGTCGCTCAGAAGACAGCATAGGCTTTAGCGTGCTTAAAAGTCGTGTTGAGTCATCATCCTGCTGAATCGTCCCTAAAAGTGGCGCAATTTTACTCATCATGGCCACCATGTCTCCACCATTTATTGCAGAAGAACTCTGTGGGGAATTTGACTGATTAAAGACATTCTGCAAATTTTGAATTATGTTTTCATTTGAGTTTTGTGGAGCAGGCTGAGCTTCGTTTTGTTGCTGAGGATTGTTTTGTCCCAATCCCAAACCACTCATCATATTTTGAATTTGTGCCATACTTTGAGGGTCTGAAAGAATCTTGTTTAATTGACCAGTTAAATCATCCATAATTTTAACCATGCCTTTCTTGAAATTTGCGTGTTATTATATAATTTATCGCTTAATATTAAATGTTGCGATTAATCCATTTCTAACAAGCAAATTAATAATAAATTTTACTCTTTGTTTTGCCCCAATATCTTAAGTAGTTGCTGTGCTTGAGTTGAGGAAAGCATTTTTTGTGCCGCTTGTGGATCTGAAAGAACTTTTGATAGCATTTCTCCCTCTCTGCCTTTCCCTACTATGCTTTCCATTTCTCCCGATTGCGCTGCTTGTTTCAATTGTTCAGGAGAAGTACCCAGTCTTTTCGCTGCCATTTTCAAAAGCATTTCTAATTGATTGTTGTTCATAATAATCAAACCCCATTCTACCGCAGTTCAGCGGAATATTATATTGATATTTCTACTTCTTGTTGACATAACTATAATAAATATATTTTTTCTTATAAACCCAATGATTGTAAATCAATAGTATTTATTACATAATATGCAAAAGCATTAAAACTATGAATTGAAATAGTTAAATTGTTATATTATTAATCCTGCTAAACAACAAGATATTCATTAAATTAACTATGAACTTGATAAAATGAGCTTAAATAAAACATATTATGCAAAATAAAATATATTCTATCTGCTTGTAAAATTTAAGAAATTATGTTATAATATTAGTGTATTTCTAAAAACCAACCACCCAATTTATTTTTAAGAGAGTAGGAGATAATGATAATGAGTGAATATCTAAGATGGATTGAGACTGAATTAGAAGACAAGGACTTGACAGAAGAACTGCTGTCGGTAAAAGGAAATGACGACGAAATTAATGACAGATTTTACAGAGATTTAGAGTTTGGTACTGGCGGTATCAGAGGCGTACTTGGCGCAGGAACGAACAGAATGAATGTATATACTGTTGCTAAAGCCACTCAAGGGCTTGCGACATATTTAAATGAAAATAACGAAGGTTCAAAAGAGCTATCTGTTGCAATCGGATATGACAGTAGAATTAAAGGTGTGGACTTTGCTAATATAAGCGCAAGAGTTTTAGCTGCAAACGGAATTAAAGCCTATATATATAAGGAGTTAATGCCTACTCCTACTGTTTCTTTTGCTGTTAGATATTTGAAATGCGATGCTGGAATTTGTGTTACAGCAAGCCACAATCCTGCAAAATATAACGGCTACAAAGTATACGGAAGCGATGGATGCCAAGTTACTGAGTTTATGGCTGATGGAATAACAAGTGAAATTCAAAAAATTGATATTTTTGACGGAGTAAAAAAAGTCTCTTTTGAAAATGCACTTGATAGTGGAAAAATCGAATATATAAAAGAAGAATGTTTCGAGAGTTTCATTGAAAATGTGTTAAACGAAAGAATTCTCGACACTTCTTGCTCAAACCTTGAAATCGTTTACACTCCTCTTTGCGGAAGCGGAAAAAAATGTGTTATGGAAGCTATTTCAAGAATTGGCGTAAAACAAGTTTCAATTGTACCTGAACAAAGCGAACCAGACGGAAACTTCACCACTTGTGAATATCCTAATCCTGAATACAAGGAAGCTCTTCAAAAAGGCTTAGACCTTTGCGAAAAAATAAAACCTGATTTACTACTAGCGACAGACCCTGATTGTGACAGAGTTGGAATAGCAGTAAAACAAGGCGATGAATATATATTAATGACAGGTAACGAAGTCGGAATTTTAATCCTTGATTTTATTGCAAGATTTAAAACAGCTGCTAATTCAATGCCCGAAAATCCTGTAGCAGTGACTACAATTGTTTCAACCGACATGGTAAGCGAAGTAGCTAAGACCTATGGAATTGAAATGAAAAGAGTTCTAACAGGCTTTAAATATATCGGAGACTTAATAGCTGAATTAGAAGAAGAGGGGCATCCTGAAAGATTTTTATTAGGATTTGAGGAAAGTTATGGCTACCTAAAGGGCTCTTATGTAAGAGATAAAGATGCGGTAAATGCTTCAATGCTTATATGTGAAATGGCTTCATACTTTAAATCAAAAGGAAAAACCCTAGTTGATGTCATGAATGAATTGTATGAACAATACGGATATTATATCAACGCCTTATTGAGCTTCACTTTCGAAGGTGAAGATGGTATGATTAAAATGGATAAAATTCTTGATACATTGCGAAACAATCCTCCGGTAGAAATCGCTAACTCTAAAGTTGTTGGAATTGGCGACTATCTCTTGTCTAAATCGTATGAAAATGGTGTTGTAACTGAGTTAACATTGCCAAAATCTAACGTTCTTGAGTATAGACTTGAAAACGGAAGTAAGTTTATTGTAAGACCATCTGGGACAGAGCCAAAGGTTAAAATTTACCTTTCAGGAAAAGGCTCAACACAAGAGAAATCACAAGAAATCATTGATAAAATGAAAAATGAAACTAAGTCAATTTTAGGTGTTTGATATAAGTTTATTATTCTTTTATTAATTTGATATCTTTAATTGATAAAACAAGGGTCCGCCTCGTTTATTTGAGTCGGACCCTAAGTCTGTCAAAAATATGATACTTCGTTGTAATCACAAAACAAAAGGAGTTGTCACATTAACGTAGCTTTCCCCTACTTTTTGTATTTTCTACCTTAGCCTGACCGATATAACCCCATATACGCACTTCATTTGTTACAATTGGTTAATTGACATCTTCATTACTTTACTATGCAAAGCAAAATAGCCATCAATATGTAAAAAAACTTCTAAAATTAGTCTTAATCTAACTTTAGAAGTTTTAATATACTATTTAAAACGCTAACCATGTGATTTAATGCTTAATCTAATAAAGACCGCAACCAAACATAGAAGCACTGCAGACAAAGCCCCAACGATATTCAGTGCAACTTCAGATAAATCAAAATGTCTTCCATCAATAAACTGCTTTCTCCATTCGTCAACAAAACCTAAGAATGCTAACGTCAATGAAGTAAGCACTGCAATAATGGCGTGATGTTTAAATGTAACTGGAGAAAAAGTAAAGTAGCATGCACAAAACAAGAAACCACCAAGTAAAAAGAACAATCCTACATGTGCTATTTTTCTTATGTAATAATCAATCTCAATTACCCGTTCAGGACCTGAATTCGGGAAAAAAAGGCATGCAAGTTTTTCTGACAAATAAAGACTTGTATTTTTAGTAGCAGATCCATCTTGTGATGAAAGATAGGCTATTAACACAATACAAACGAAAAACAAAATCCATAAAAGAAGAGAAGCTTTTGAAAAACTCAAAATTACTCGTCTCCATTTCTTCTGAACAATACCTTAAAAGTTAAAAAAACTAATTTAATATCAGTAGCCAAATTTTGCTTCTCTATGTACTCGATATCCATCTCAACCCACTCAGCAAAGGTAGTAAATTCTCCTTTTCTTACTTGCCAAAAACAAGTTAGACCCGGGACGACAGACAATCTTTGCATATCATGAGGGGTATAGACTTCAACTTCATTCAGCAATGGAGGCCTAGGTCCTACAATGCTCATTTCTCCTCTGATAATATTAACTAATTGTGGTAGCTCGTCAATACATGTTTTTCTAATAAAACTACCTACTTTGGTTACGCGAGGGTCATTTGATATTTTAAATACTGGACCATCTCTCTCATTTAAAGCTTGCAATTCTTCCAGTTTTTCATCGGCATCCATATACATACTTCTAAACTTGTACATTTTAAAATGTTTTCCATTTTTACCACATCTTACTTGGGAATAAAACACATTACCATTGTCTTCAAATTTTATAGCTATTGCAACAATCAAGAATAAAGGGGACAGGACAACTAATGCAATAATAGCAAAAATAAAATCCATGCATCTTTTCACATAAAAATATCCACTCTTTTTCTTAGTTCCAACTGCAACTTCATAATATCCACTAGTACTTTCAAAATTCCTCAAAGATTCCACAGCATTGCACCTTTCCGTATTACAATTAATCTTCCGCTTTTACATAAAATATGTCCATAACAATTTCTTGCAAATATTCCTCGTCTGGATAAAATTCAACAAATTTCTCTCCTACAACAGCTTCACCTTCCAAGGAGTGATTTCCCTCACTCGAATAGCTACTGTATTTATCTAATGCGATACTCAAGCTTTGTACTGACGCATTTGAATAAATATAATCTATAATAGAAGTGACTATTTTGAGGTAAAAATCTTCATTTAAATCCCTAGTGTCTCTTATAGATTTCTCTAAAGCTTCCATATACTGAGCTTGACGTTCCATCCGTTCTAAGTTAGTTTGATTTCCCACACTCACCCGTTGTTGAACATAAGCTAGGGCTTGCTCCCCGTTTAGTTTGACTACTTCTCCTTCAATCATCTCAGGGTATATGTCAGAATAATCATGCAAAATTTCAACTTCGACACCGCCAACCAAGTCATTTAATATCGGCACTACATCCAAAGTCATCGACATATAATTCTCAACAGGAACTCCATACAACAATTTTGAAACAGCTCTCATAGTATTGTTAGCAGCATCGTCTTCGTCTTTTCCATATGTATGTGCTAAAGTTATCTGAGCAAAAATCTCGCCAACAATTTCTGTTCCATCTAACGATAGAACGTCTATATCTACCATTGTATCTCGGTTAATATGTATTGTTTGATAAGTTTCAGTAGTATCATCAAATACAAAGAGAATTAAAAAGTCAGATTGTGTCGAGGAATTTTGATAATCCTCGTCCAGCTCACTTTTTTTCTTATCTAATCCTAAAAACAACCAAGTACTTATTCCTTCCCTCTCTTCGTACCAATCTCCTTTGTAATAAATTCCATCTGAAGGTTCTGATATATCAGAGGAAGTGGAATCAGCTTGAGAAGAAGCCTCTTGTGTATTAGAAGAATTACTTGCGCTGCTCTCGTCATAACTTTCAACAACATTTGCATTCTGAAGAAAATCAGAAATAAAAGCTAATCCGACAACAAGCAAGGTGACAATAACTATTAGAATTAGCGCTCTACAGAAGGTTTTATTAATTTTAATTTTTCTCACATTAATTTTCCCTTCTGTAAAGCAAATCCCACCAAATTTTTTTAGTTATTTTCGCTTTTGCTTTTTGTAAAAAACAGAAAACCAACTGAAATCACAGCAAAAACAATACCAGCAATAGCAAATTGATTTACCATAACATCATTTGTATTAGGTGATGTTACATCACCATCTGTACTTGCATCTACAACTAGCATAACTGGGCAGAAATGTCCTGTTAAAGCAATAGAACCACCACCGTTATTTGTTGCAGAAATTGCTTTCCATGCGCCGTCTTTGTAAGCATATGCTTTAACACTTACTCCATCAGCAATTCCTGTAGATGTTAATGTAACAGTAATGCTAGCTTCAGCATCTGCATCAAATGCAGCTTGGATATCTTCTGAAAAACCGATATCCGCTAAAAGTGTAACTTTAGGAGTTGTCATACCTGTATCGCCAACTACTGATTCGATATCAGTTGCTCCTTCTACTACTGCAATAGCAGCGTCAAATTCAGCTTGATTAGCCGCATCAGCTATAGTACCATTCATAGCAGTAATAACTATGTCTGAAGGGGAAACAGTCATACCATCAACTTCACCAGAAACTGCTCCTACAGATGGTGCAGGTTTTGTTTCTGCACTTGGAGTAAAAGCGCTAGCGGATGCTGGAATTGCCATAGCTATCAACATCACTACTGTAACACAGACTGAAAGTAATTTTTTTCTCATAACTTTGTTCTCCTTTCTAATTATTTTATTTCAACTGCCAAAACTAAATAACGCGAATCACTACTAAATGTCTCTAAACAAGTAGATAATATCAACACATTATCGTCGGCAGAGACTACAACCGAATCATCGATTGTAGCATTCAGACCCCTAGTTTCTTTAATATCGGTCATAAACCTATCAAAGACTTCTGCATCTGAAAAATTATTATAATAAAGTATATGTTTTGTACTATACGGAACCGCGGCAAAAATTTGGTAAACCTTAGTTTCGTTTGGTAGATAAACATTTACTGTATTATTATCTTGAAAGCTTTCGGGATCAGAATACACTTTTTGCAACTGCCCGAACATTCCCCCTGATTGAAGATTATGTCCATAAATAATTGTAACAGGGTCATTAAAATCTAAATTATTATAATCTTCTACAAACAACACACCATCGGAATCGTAATTCCCATGCATGTTCCTTCTTAAGTAATACTCGTTGTCACCCTCCCTATTCAAAATAGGGTAATTTACTACTGTCTCCGGAATATCTATCCATGCAAAAATATCTGGATTTTCTTCATGTAATTTATCAAAATCAATAGGACTTACATAAGGAACCTCAGTTGCTTGAGGAGTAGGAGATGGTGAAATTGTTGAACTTACTTCAATTTCTGCTGTAGGTTTTACTTCTGGCTTTTCCGTTGGACTAGGCTCAGGGGAAGACGAAACTAAGTATTCATCATAATCTGAGCTTTCAAAAGGAAAAAAACCAATAAACAAAGCCACTACTGCCAACACTGCAAAAACTAAAGCTAATATTAATGCTATTTTTTTATTCATTATATCTTAAGACCTTTAACTCCTTTTATAAGCATTTTTTGATTCTGTTTAATGTTATCTAAGCATTGTTGCGGCAACTTCTTTTTTATTCTCGACACAGCACTACCTAATAGCGGAGGTCTCGAATCGAGATTATGCGCATCTGAACCTAAAACATGAATCAAATTCTTTTTCAAAAGTTTTAAAGCTGTTCTACATGCAAATTTATTAATAAAAAAATCTGCATTACATTGAATATAAGCGCCTGAATCTACTAAATTATCAAAGTTATTTTGATAAGGAAGATATTTTTCACAATGAGCAATCAAAGGAATTATCCCACGAGCTCTAATCTCTGCAACTTCTTCATAAATTTTGTCAGTTATTTTTGCAAATGGAAGTTCTAAAAGGAGGGTGTTTGTCCCTTCAATACAAAATTCTTGAAGTTCATCAAGCCTACTAACATTATCAAAATAAGTTAACTCTGCACCGAGTGCAATGTGTGCTCCTATCTCTTCATTTATGCTCATCAAATACTTTTTAAATGCTAATGCAGAAATTAATCTTTTCTCGCAAAATCTTTTTGGAGTATGCCTCGTAGCATAAAAATGCGGAGTAGCAACAATTAATTTAGTTCCTTGCTCAACCATATTCTTAACCATAATCAAAGTTTCATTGATACTTGAGCTACCATCATCTATTTTGGGAAGGATATGCGAGTGAAAATCTATCATTTTATGTCCATCCTTTATGATTAGCCGCAAAGTTTTGTGTATTCGCGTAGACAAAATTCAAATTGAAAAATTTAAAATCACAAAACTCGCAGTTTGAAAATTCATTTTCAAACTTTAACCTCTTCTAAGAATTTTTCAGCCCATATTTCGTCGCATAATTTTTCCCATATTTTTTACCAAAGTTTGTTGCTCCGTTATAAACGAAACCTAATATCTTAACTCCTGTGCCATCAATCTGTCTCAAAGTACTCTTTAATAAATGTTTGTCGGTGTAGTTATGTCTAACCACAACTACCATACCATCTAAATTTTTTGCAACAACTAGTGGGTCTGCTACTGCAGTCACAGGAGGTAAATCGAGAATGATATAGTCATAAATCGTAGAAGAAACTTGCAAAATTTTTTCCATTCTAGTCGAACCAAGCAGTTCGGAAGGGTTGGGAGGAATATTTCCTGCAACAATTACATCAAATATGCATCCCTTTTCATAATTTTGGATTATCTCTTGCAAGTTATTAATCTCACCAACTAAAAGATCTGCTAATCCAGGTGATCTCTTCATTGACAATCTTTGTGAAAACTTTGGTTTTCTTAAGTCACATTCTATAATAAGCACTAATTTTCCCGTTTGCGCAATTGAATGTGCAAGATTTAAAGAAGTCGTTGTTTTCCCCTCACCACTGAGGGTACTGGTTAAACCAAGAATTTTGCACTTTTCTGAACCAGCAAACGAGTAAATCAAATTAGTTCTAAGCCTCTTATATGCTTCATTAGACAAAAATCCTAGCTCGTCACCTATCTTAAAATCATCTTCAACGAAAGAATTATTTTTTTTGCTATTTGTTTTTTTCGCCATCATACAATCCTATCTATTTTTATTTATTAGAATAACTTAACTAGTAATTTACTTTTTCTTTGGCTTATTATCATCGTAATAGTAATATTCTTCACCTTTATGGTTCTTATCTGGAATTACAGACAAGACAGGAGCGTCATAAATCATGGCTAGCTCTTCTTCACTTGTAACTTCTTGATTCAATAAATGCTTAATAACAATCAATGCTACCGAAACAACAACTCCAATTAACGCACCTATGATTGCATTGTTTTGCAAGCTAGGAGAATCAGGAACAGAAGCAGTAACAGCAAAATCAACTACGCTCACAGTACTTTCCATAACTATCTCGCCTATTTTTATCGGCAAAATCTCAGCAATAGTATTAGCAATAAGTGTAGCTTCTTCTGGATATTCACTTCTAACAGAAATTTGGAAAATCTCTGTTCCGTTAACTGAAGAAGCAGATAGCATATCTAATAACTCTGAATAAGTATAAGATAAATTCGCACTAGAAATAACATCATTTAAAGTATTTCGAGTTTCTAATATAACAATATATGTCTCGACTAGACTTTGTGAAGCTGATAAATCAGAACTAGTGATACCAACATTGACACTGCCCAAAGAAATATTCGAATTATTTACATATAATTTTACATCTGATTTATACAAAGGAGTAACAAACATCTGTGTAGCAAACAATGCTAACGCTCCAGAAAATATAAGTGCCAAAATGATAATCCATATCTTTTTTATCAAAATATGAAATATCTGTCCTAAATCTATTTCTATCTCATCATTTTTGCCTTGCTGCATTAAACGAAATCCCTCTTTCTACTATCATACATATATACCAAAAGACATATAAATCAGCACATCTTTTCCATTCTGTCTTTAATATTATACTACATCAACACTTAAAAATCAAGTGTTTTTTACATTATTGTTGACATAATTCTTTTCACCTCTTACTATGTAAAATTGTATTATAATATTCACAATTTTAATGTTTTTTAGTATAAATAAATCAAATCACCCTTTGCTTTTTCAATTTATATTCAAAATATAACTCTTACAAATAATTGAAATAAGAAAAATTCAGTTATTATTTATATAAAATATACATTAATAAATTAAAAAAATAAAAAAATTATTAAAAGCCATCCCAACTTTTTCTTCTTTAAAGAAAACAAAAAAAACATCTATCTCTATAAAAAGATAAATTACAAGTTTGCATTAAAAACATCTCTTGCCCAAGTAGCCCATTCTTCCTTTACCTCTATGTCTTCATACGATGGGTAATCTTTTAATATTAAAGAGCCTTTACCTTTAAAAGCAGTAATCATCCTTAAAGCTTCTTTTTCAATTAAATCTCTATTTCCTGTTGGCAAGGTTTTTTGAACATCAAGCGGAGACCAGAAAGTAACTCTTCCACAAAACTCATCTGCCATTTTTTCATAACCATATGCGCCCAATTGGTCAAATTGCAACACATCTACCCCAGCGTCAATAAAATCTTCCATAATACCATAATTATATCCACAAGAATGGACAAAAAGATGCATATTGTAGCTGTGTAGCCTATCAGCAATCGCTTTGTAAATTGGTTTAAATAATCCTCTGAATGAATTTGGACTAATAAATGTTCTATCCTGTGTTCCCCAATCATCATAAAAAATCACCGCATCGACATGATAATCTTTTAGCTTGTCTACTAGTTCTAAATTTCTTTCAAGTATTATACGCAAAAATAATTCTACATTTTCTGTTTCTAAAACTAAATCCATTAGAGCATTCGTCATAAGTCTTACGTCCCTTAGCACAGAAAACACCGCAAAAGGACTACACGCGAGCACATATTTATCCGTGTTTTTATTGTGCTCTTTCACATCTTCAGTTAAACCGGAAAAATCAAAATGTGGGAGCTCGTAATACTTTAAATCATCCCAATTTTCAAGCGCACCTTTTACACATTCACCTTTAGTTAGCTTGTTCATTCTTCCATAAATGTTACCAAATGCGTCATATCGAACCTCACCCTTAAAATGATTTGTTTGCATTAGCAACTGATAATCTTCACTCCAGTGCATTTTTTCTTTAAGATGCTCTGCAACTTTTAATTTTACTGGTGTGATTCCACCAAAATCATCGCCGTGAGGTGGACTATAGCTATACCCCACCCTATCTGCTTTTTTGTGCTCAATTATATTTCTGATTATTTGTCTTGAAGTCATTTTCCTATGCCTCTCAATAAATTCTTATTCTATTTCTAACTGCACTAATAATTAACTCACATGCAATTCAAATTATTACGACACAACAATATTAATTGTTTTTTCTATTTTAACACCATTAATTTCAGCACAAGCAACCACAGTTCCTTGCCCAACTTCAACAGCTTTAAACACTGCAATCGCACGGCCAGAAAGTGTTTGAACATGGTTTGCAGTAAAATCGCTAAACTTAGGCGAGCCATTGTCGCATGCAACAAAACTTACACTTCCACTTGCAGTAAATGTAATGTCAATATCTTGATTTGGAACAAAAACATCATTTTCATCTAGAAGCGAAACATCTGTATAGAACAATTCACCTGCATTAATACTTTCATTTTCTGATTTGAACTCAAAATTATTAACAGCTTCAGCTGTTTTAATTACAGTTTCAATTGTTTTCCCATTTCTTAAACCCACTGCTTTTATCTCGCCTTTTTCATAAATTACGTTATCCCATTCCAAATGAAGCGTTTTAGCTTTATCCAATACTTTTTTCCCACAAGATTTTCCATTTACAAAGAGTTCAACTTCCTCGCAGTTTGTGAAACACCAAACTGGAACAGTGTCGAGATTATCAAAATTCCAATGAGGTAAGATGTGCAACACATCTTTATCAGACCAACTGCTTTGATAGAAATAAAACGCATCTTTTGGCAAGAAAGCTCGGTCAATCGGTGCAAAATACGAACTAATAGATGGCCAAGTATGTGGAGTAGGCTCTCCAATATAGTCGATACCTGTCCAAATGAACATTCCGGCAATGTAATCACATTTTAGATGTTGCATCATAGACTCTTCACCTTTGGCAATTCTAGCACGAACGAACTTATTCAAGGTATCATTTACACTTAGTTGTTCAGGGTCAATCTCTCCTCCCATATCTTCTTCTGAAATCTTATTTTCCGCTAAAAACGCTTCATACTTGCCACGCTCTTCAAATGCAGTTATCGAAGCTGTTTCGCTTCCAACTATACATCTTAAAGGATTGTTGATATGGTCACATTCGTAGAAACTCTCTGCATAGTTATACCCACAAATGTCTAAAATCTCAGGATTATTCGTTTTATTTATCGCAGCAAGCCCATTAAACGCAGCTGTAGATGGGCGAGTTTTATCGTGCTTGTGTGCAACATTCATCAGCATTTGCGCAATTTCTTCTCCATCTGCATGTCGAAGCTCTTCAATCTCATTTCCAATGCTCCACATAACAATTGACGGGTGATTTCTGTCTCTTCTAATCATCGCAGACAAATCTTTCTCTGCCCAATCTTTGAAATATTGTGCATAGGAAAAAATTCTTTGTCTTATATTTACATCACCAAAAATTCTTGGTCTTTTTCCAGCTACCCATTCATCAAACGCCTCTTCCATAACATACATTCCATATTCGTCGCACAAGTCAAGGAATTCACGAGCTTCCGGATTATGTGAAGTTCTAATCGCATTTGCACCCATCTCTTTAACTATTTTAATTTTTTTGATAAAAGCTTCGCGATATGCAGCTGCACCCAAGCAACCATTATCATGGTGAATACACACACCTTTAAGCATTTCTTTTTTTCCGTTAATAATAAACCCTTGGTCTGGTGAAAATTCTATACTTCGCACACCAAAACGTACTGAAATCTCATCAATCAAGTTTCCATTATCAAGAATTTTAAAAACTGCTGTGTAAAGATTTGGATTTGCGTTACACCATAAATTAGGATTTTCTAAAGTAATTGCTGTCTTATAATCTCCAAAGTTATTATGTGCTACTGCTTTATCCAATGATTGACTCTTAACGACTTTGCCTTTATCCATAATATCAATCTCAATATTAACCCTTTTTGTGATACTAAAGTCATTGTAAAGTTTAAAATCCACCTCTACTACTGCTTTTTCCTGTGAAACCACTGGAGTAGTAATAAAAATGTCATCTGTTTTTAGATAAATATCCTCGGTCAAATGTAGATGAACAGGGCGATAAATCCCAGTCCCACTATACCATCTTGAGCCTGGTTGAACTTCGTTATCAACAATAACAGAAATACAATTTTCGCCTTCTCTGACAAAGTTTGAAACATCGTATGAAAAGGCAGTATAGCCATATGGATATTGTCCTAATACCTTACCATTCACATAAACTTTACTGTTCATGTACACTCCCTCAAACTCAAGAATGGCGCGCTTTCTAGCTTCTTCTTTTGTCAAGCAGAAGTGCTTGTTATAGTAGCACATAGTGGTTAGTGCATAACCACCTCTAGGTCCGCTAGGGTTTTCTTTTTTAAACTCCGAGACAATGCTGTTATCATGCGGAATATTAACATCACTCCATGAAGAGTCATCAAACCCTTCCATATAATGTGTAGTATAAGAATTGTTAGAAGTAATATTGTGTTCCATAAACTTCCAATTTTTATTTAAATTTATATGTTGTCTCATTACATAGCCTCCTTAAAATGCTCCGTCAGAATCATCTTTTTCCATATTTTTCTCAGCTTCTGCTTTAGTAGAACCTTGCACTAATTCATCATTTGCTGGAATATTAATGTTAACCTCTAGAGTAGCGCTTTCTAGTCCTTCAGATTTAGCAATAAATTTAAGATTTCCACAATTTCTACTAGTTCTTAAAATAGCTAATGCCAAGCCGTTAAATAGCTTTCTATTTGGAATTAAATCATTTTCGTGTGATAATGGATCTCCATTACCTGCTCCTAAGAACTCGCCCTCACCCTCAACATTGAACTCAATGAAATTATCTGCAGTAGGACAATGAGTCCCATTTTCGTCAAGCACGTCAATTTTAACAAAAATGTTATCCTCTCCATTCGCAACATATTGCCTGTCTTGAACAATTTCCAGATTAATTTTCTTAGGAGATAACGCAGTTTTATTTGTCATTCTTGCGACTTCTTTTCCATCATTGTATGCTACTGCTGTAATCTCGCCCTTTTCATAAGGAACAAAATATTTTACAACATCTCTTAGAGGGCTTTCAAATCTTCCTTTAGAAACTCCGTTTACAAAAAGCTCAACCTCATCAGTATTAGCAACAACGTCAACTTGAATTTCTCCAACATTATCTTCAAAAGTCCAATGTGGATATACATACACAGTTGGTTCTTGCGCCCATTTCACTCTGTAGTGATGCCCCATATCTTTCATAAATCCACACAAGTCAATTACACCAAACCTTGTGACAACACTTGGCCAACCAAAAGGCATTACCTCTCCTCTGTAGTCAAAGCCCGTCCAAATAAAATATCCTCCAACATAATCAGGGTCAGCAGCTGCCATTGTTTCAAGCGGAGTTGCTCCCCAAGTTGGATAACTCTCACCATATGCACTTACATTATACTTTCTATCAGGATTTGACCAAATCATGATATTCATTGCTCTCTCACTGTAGTAATTTGGGTTTAATTCACACTCTCTTGGTAAATATTGACCTCTTGTTGTAAGTGTTGAAGCGTTTTCGGTTCCAATCATGCATCTATCAGGGAATTTTTCATGTATGTAACCATAATAATCAAAGTTTCTTAGACAATGGTAATTAAATCCAAATACATCCATATGCAAACCGTTTTCTTCGTGAAATTCTGTAATTTCTTTCCAATTGCAGTTATTAGCATATGTACAAGGTCTTGTTGGATCGAGTTTATGCGCCACCCTTAACATGTGATTAATAATTTTAACCCCTGTTTTTGTACCATGAACAGCCATCTCTTCATTTCCGATTGACCAAATAAACACAGAAGGATGATTTCTGTCACGTTTAATCAAATCTTTCATTTGATTCATAAACTCATCAGATGAACTCATCATACGAACTTCATCCATAACCAAAATACCAAAATCATCGCAAGCTTCAAGAATATAAGGTGAAGGCGGGTTATGCGATGAACGATATCCATTGCAACCCCATTGTTTCAATAGGTAGATTTTATGTCTGATAACCGCGCGAGACATGGCACCACCAACTCCTGCAAAGTCGTCGTGAACGCAAACCCCTTGTATTTTCACTTGTTTTCCATTTAAAATTATACCTTTTTCTGGAGAAAACTCAACAGTTCTTACACCAAACTTTTGAGTATAAGTATCCATGAATTTTCCGTTTTGCTTAATTGCAATCTCTGCTATATATTGATTTGTGCTATCTAAATCCCAAAGCAAAACATTTTGAATTTCACATTCAACTGAAACATTTGTTTTTTCATATGAAGACACACTAAAGGTTTTAGTTGAAGAAACTACTTTTTCATCTTTTGGAGAAATTATATCTATCACAAATTCAATTTCCCCTGAATAATCTGTTTCGTTTTCTAAATCTGCTTGTATTAATACTTTTGCACTGTCGCCCACAACAGTAGAAGATACAAAAATACCATTTTGCTGAATTTTAAGTTTTTCAGAGATAACTAGTCTTACATCTCTATAAATACCTGCTGCTTCATACCACCAACCCTCGAATTTTGTTCCATCTACTCTAATCGCAATTGCGTTGTCATTGCCATACAAAATAAAATCTGAGATGTCATAGCTGAAACTCGTGTATCCACTCATATGTCTACCGACTAAAGATCCATTAACATAAACCTCACTATCTCTGAACACTCCATCAAAGTCAACTATAATTGCTTTTCCTTCTTGTTTTTCGTCTACATAAAATTCTTTTCTATACCAACCGATGCCTGTACCTAAAAAACCTTGTGAGCTAATTACATTTTCATCAAATTCACATCTAGAATGTCTTAAATCGTGTGGAATTTGAACAGTTTCCCATTCATGCAAATCATAACCTACTTTAGCAATACCACAGTTTGCTGATTTCATTAATACAGGATAACTAAACACATCATGAACCGATTTATAATTTGGGCTTTCTATCTCTCCATCATGAAATTGCCAATCGAAGTTGAAGTTTAATATTTTTCTCATCACAAAAATCCTTTCAAATGCTGAATGTGTTTTGTATACTAAAATCATAATTCTATGTATACAACAATATATAAATCATACTTCTTTGAGAGAAAATTGTCAATGATTAGTTTGTAAATTTTATAACTTATTGTGATAATTAATACCTGCTGAACAACTTGAAAATGGCTTTCTAACGCAAAAGAAAGC
>CAYJBU010000039.1:0-17502 GCA_964368155.1 uncultured Eubacteriales bacterium
TCTTTTTTTATTTGAATTCAAAAAAATTTGCCAAAAAACTGCCTGTTTTCCTTTTTCTGTGTGGCGGAGCAAAATTCACCAAAACAGTGTCTTCGCCAATAACCGAAATACTCTCCCACGGAATAACGCTGTCATCGTCTCGCCCAAAAAAACCGAAAAATCTTTGTCTACCATAGACCACAATAGAATTCAATTTTGCGCTTTTACTGTCGACTTCCACATCCCCTATATACCCAATCCTAATGCCGTCGGCTATACTTATCACTTCTTTATTTTTAAGTTCATCAATTCGAATAATCAAAGTAACCTCCCCCTTGAAATAAATAGATTTATGTGGTAATATATTAATATTATAGAAGGAGGATGAAATATGAGTAATATTTGGCACGATATTTCCCCCAAGAGGATTAAAAAAGATAATTTTATGGCTGTAATCGAGATAACAAAGGGTGGAAAGGCGAAATACGAACTTGACAAAGAAACTGGTTTGTTAATGCTTGACAGAGTTCTCTACACATCAACTACTTATCCCGCAAACTACGGCTTCATTCCAAGGACTTACGCTAACGATGGTGACCCTCTAGACGTTTTGGTCCTGTGTTCTGAAAATATATTACCAATGTCCCTTGTCAGGTGTTATCCAATCGGGGTTATTATAATGGAAGATGACGACAAGGACGATGAAAAAATTATTGCAATCCCTTTTGACGACCCCACATACAACACTTTCAAAGATATCACCGAATTACCCGAGCATATCTTTAATGAAATGGCTCACTTTTTCTCTATATACAAAGCATTTGAACAAGGCAAAAATCCAAGTATACAACAGGTAAAAAATGCAGAGAATGCAAGACAAATAATTCACGAATGTATGGACCGATATTTAAACGATTTTTGCAGATAATAATCTACATATGCTTTTTATTGTTAATTTGTCGATAGCGACATAATTATATATCATGCTCAACCAAAATCGACTTACAACAAAATAAAGTGTTGTAAAAGATTCAGAGTTGATACAAGCAATTATTAAACCAGAGGAGTTGTTGAAAATGATTTTAGAAAAAAACACTACATTTTTATGCGTTGGTGACTCAATAACCGACGCAAATCGAAGAAAACCGGTTGGAATGGGTTATTACGAAGAACTCGGCAACGGATACCCAAACTTGCTTCAATCTTTGCTTAGAGTTTCCTATCCTGAACTTGACATCAGAGTTATCAACTCTGGGATTAGCGGAAACACCACTCGAGACTTAACCGAGCGTTGGCAAGAAGATGTATTAGACCACAAACCCGATTATGTCAGTATTTTAATTGGAGTGAATGATGTCTGGAGACATTTCGATTCTCCTGCCAATAAAGAAAATCTTGTTTCTATAGATGAGTATACCATAAACCTTGGAAAATTGGTAGAAAAAACTTTGAAACAGGTTAAAAATGTTTACCTAATCACGCCTTTCTTCATTAACCCAAACACCGAAGATGCAATGGGCGCACAAGTTCGTGCTTACGCAGACAGAGTTAGAGGAATTGCAAAAAAATTGGGCGTCACACTGATTGACATGCAAAAAGCATTTGATGAAGCATTGACTTATAATTATTGCGCAAAATATTCAAGAGATCACGTCCATCCAAATTTAACTGGACACACTCTTATAGTTCGTGAACTATTGCGTGCTTTGGACTATGAATTTTGATTTTATTTAATATAGTCAAACAAAAACTGTATGGTCAAAATTGGCCATACAGTTTCTTTATTTCTTATTGTCGTTCAACTTGGAAAACGACTATAAATTATGCAGTTACGATATCCGCTGCTTTTTGTAGATTTAATTTCTCTACTGCACGGTCTCTCATAACAAATTTTTGAATTTTGCCAGCTGCATTCATTGGGAACTCTGTAACAAAATCAATATATTTTGGAACTTTATGTCGAGCCATGCTTGCAAGAATAAACGCTTTCATGTCTTTTTCAGAAATTGTTTCTCCATCTTTCATGATAATACAAGCCATAATTTCTTCGCCATATTGCTCATCTGGAACTCCAATGACTTGAACATCTTTAACTTGTGGATGAGTGTAAATAAATTCCTCAATCTCTTTTGGATAGATATTTTCTCCGCCCCTGATTATCATGTCTTTAAGTCTTCCTGTTATTCTATAGTTGCCGTCCTCTGTTTCACAAGCAAGGTCTCCTGTGTGAAGCCAACCATCTTTGTCAATTGCAGAAGCGGTAGCTTTTGGCATTTTATAATATCCTTTCATGATATTATAGCCTCTTGCGACAAATTCTCCGGTTTCGCCAACAGGGCAATCTTCGCCTGTTTCAGGGTTAACGATTTTACACTCAATTTCAGGCAATGCAGAACCAACTGTTCCAACCCTAACTTCAATCGGGTCAGAAGTTGAACTCATGGTACAACCAGGCGAAGCCTCTGTTTGACCGTAAACAATTGTGATTTCATTCATGTTCATTTTGTTTAAAACATCTTGCATAACCGAAATCGGGCAAGGTGAACCAGCCATAATTCCTGTTCTCATGTAAGAGAAGTCAGTTTTCTCAAAATCTTCATGCTCTAGCAACGCAATGAACATTGTTGGAACACCGTGGAATGCTGTAATTCTTTCTGAATTAATGCACGCAAGCGCAGGACGAGGTGAGAAATAAGGCAATGGCAACATGGTTGAACCATGTGACATACAAGCAGTCATTGCAAGAACCATTCCAAAGCAATGGAACATAGGAACTTGAATCATCATTCTATCTGCTGTGGATAAATCCATTCTGTCGCCTATATTTTTACCGTTGTTTACAATGTTGTAGTGAGTGAGCATAACGCCTTTTGGGAAACCAGTAGTTCCCGAAGTATATTGCATATTTGCAACATCGTGAGGATTAACCAGCGCTGCTCTTCTATGCACTTCGGACAACGAAACTTTTTCGCTTCTGCCCATTGCATATTCCCAAGTTTGGCAACCTTTCATCGAGAAGCCGACTGTAATTACATTTCTTAGGAAAGGCAATCTTTTTGAGTGAAGTGCATCGCCTTGTTTAGTAGTTTCAAGTTCTGGGCAAATTTCAGCAACAATTCCTGCGTAATTTGAATCCCTGTATCCTTCAATCATAACAAGTGTATGCGTATCTGATTGATTAAATAAATACTCAGCCTCGTGAATTTTATATGCTGTGTTTACAGTTACCAAAACTGCACCGATTTTAGTCGCAGCCCAGAAAGTTATGAACCATTGTGGCAAGTTTGTCGCCCAAACAGCAACTTTGTTACCCGGTTTAACACCCATGTCAATTAGCGCACGTGCAAAAGTGTCAACATCGTCTCTGAACTGTGAATATGATCTTGTGTAGTCCAAAGTTGTATATTTAAAAGCACATTGGTCAGGGAATTCTTCAACCATTTTGTCGAGGACTTCCGAGAAAGTATTCTCAATCAATGTCTCTTTTTTCCAGATAAATTTACCTGTTTGAGCATTGTTTGAATACAAAGGAGTTTCAGCTCTTGAAGGTCTGTGGAAGCGGTGCATAAAGCTTTCGAAGAACGAGAAAATTATTTCCATGTCTTCGATTTCAGGCATCCACTGAGGGTCCCACTCAAGACTGATAAATCCATCATAGCCAATCGAAGCCAGAGCATTCATCATGTCGCTTATCGGAAGCTCTCCCTCTCCTGTTAAGCAGTATTTAAGCTCTCCGTTTTCTAAAACAGAGTCTTTAATATGGACATGGCGCACATATGCACCCAAGTTTGTAATTGTTGTTTGTGGGTCTTCGTTGCAATCTCTCCACGGATGGTGGAAATCCCACAAAGCAGCAAGATAATCGCTTGCAAAGTGATTTAGCACATCTCTTAAACGTGTTGTGTCTGCAAAAACTCCAACTGTTTCAAGAAGAAGAGTGATTTCTTTTTCTTCTGCTAGAGGAAGCAAACTATCAATCATTTCAATCGCATCTTCCACTGAACCGTTAATTCCGTGAATTCTAATATAAGAAGTGTTTAATTGCACTGCTGTTTTGATTGTCGATGTAATCTCACTTATTGTTTCTTCTTTGCTCGATAAGTCTGCAATGTCACAAACTGCGTCGATACAAGGAACTTGAAGATTATCTTCATACAATTTTCTTGCAGTAGCAGAAATTTGGTGCTGATGAAAAGGGCTTGTTTTATCTGCAAAAACTCCACCTACAACATTGTGAATTTCAATTCCTTGCATTTTCATATCCATAGCGGCGGTGCAGAATTCGTCCCAATTGTTCGAAACCCAACCTCTGGTAGAAAAACATAACTTTTGCATTTAGTTCTCCTCCTCGTAAGCAATTTTATTCAATGCGCTCACATATGCTCTTATTGAAGCGCCGACTATATCGGTTGAAATACCTTTGCCCGAATATAGTTTTCCATTTGCACGCAATTTAACCAAAGCACTACCCATTGCCTCTCTGCCCTCGGTAACTGCCAAAATTTGAAAATCGTCAACTTCATAGTGCGAACCAACAATTTTTTCAATCGCACGGAAAGCCGCATCTATCGGTCCGTCACCTTTTGACAAGCCTTCAATTTTCTTACCGCTTTTATCCATTGTGATATTTGCAGTTGCGCTGATAATGTTTCCGCAGTTAATCACATAACTTTCAAGAGTGTAAGTTTGAGGAACTTGAAGTGCTGTACTTGCAACAATCGCATCTAATTCAATCGCAGTAATGTCTTTTTTCCTTGCAATTCTGTTAAACTCTTCAAACACTTTTTCATTATCTTCTTCTGACAAATCATAGCCAAGTCTTAAAACAGCGCTTTCTACTGCTATTTTGTCGTCGCCTGCTGTCAAAGAAAACTCTTGTGTTTCATTCCCCGAAATTTCATATGTAGCTAGTTTTGACTTTTTAGATTCTGTAATCCATTTCATTTGCTCAACATTTCTGTGAAGCGCAGTTGTTTGAATAGAGCAAGAAACCTCAAAACTGTCTGCCCTTGCAGATAACAATGTAGCAATCTCGTCAAGAGGTGTTATATCTTTGAATACAGAAGAAACTTTAACTTCTGATACGCCAGCATTAATTGCAGCTGCAGAACAAGCAACAGCCATGCTGAGTTCGTTTGCACATTGAACTCCCAAGCAAACATCTTTTAATTGCGGAACGTTTTCTTCAACTTCGCTTATAAACTTTGTTAATTCAGCAGGCAAAAGAATTCCTGCGTCGTCAGCAAGTGTAACAGTTGTTGCTCCTGCATTTATTGCTGTTTCGATAATTTCATATAAAAATTCTCTAACCGCACGGCTTGCATCTTCTGCAACGAACTCAACATCACTGCAATACTTTTTGCTGTTCGCAATAAGTTCTTTAACAATTTCCATTACATCTGCAGGCTTTTTGTTGCATGTATATTCCATTCCAACAGGTGAAACAGGAACCGAGAGTTGCAGTCTTGGTTTTTGCGCAGATTTCAGCGCTTCCCAAGTTAACTCCACTCCTTGAGCATTATACGGGACAGTTGCAGAAACAATGGAGTTTTTTGTCGCCCCCGCAATTGCTTTAATGCAAAGCGAGTCAACTTTTTCGTTTACTATCATGCCTGTTTCTATAACTGAAACATTTAAGTTATCCAGCAGTTTCGCAATCTCCAATTTTTCTCTAAAACTGAATGCTTGCTCAGCTTTTGATGTAGCACGTTTCAATGTGGTGTCACAAATCAATAAATTTCTCATGTACTTCTCCTTTTTTTATTATTCTGTCTCGGTGACCCTAAAAAATCTCAGATTTTCATCTGTCACACTATTGCAATAAACTATAAGTTAAGCCATGCAATTTGACATATACTTACCGATTATAGCACAAATTTAAAGTGAATTCAATAAAAAACTAAATATTAATCAATATCGAACAAAAAAATATTGTTAAATAACTGAATTTATGTTATTATCATATTTGGAACTTTAACAATAATTAAAGGGGACTGTCGCATTAAGACGTTCAGTGGTGAATATGAACAATGTTATGGTGTAGGGCAAGGGCTCTGCTCTTGCCGAAATGCAGATTTATATTATAACCACGGCAAGAGCAGAGCCCTTGCCCTACAAATCTGCCATATCATTTGTGCATTATGTCTTTAATGCGACAGCCCCTATTAATTAGGTATTAAGTATTACACCAATTCACTACGAAACGGAGAGTTTGAATGTCAAAAGTTTTCACGAATTTAAAATCATACAAAAAAGAATGTATAATAGGACCCGGTTTTAAACTGCTAGAGGCTTGTTTTGAGCTGTTCATTCCTTTGATTGTTGCGGATATTGTAGACAAAGGAATAAAAAACCAAGATATTCCCTACATATTAACCATGTGTGGAATTTTGGTTCTTTTAGGAATAATCAGTCTTGCGTGTTCATTAACTGCGCAACATTTTGCAGCAAAAGCAGCAACAGGATTTGGAGCAAAACTTCGCCATTCATTTTTAAGCCATTTGCAAAGTTTTTCTTATAAAGAAATTGATTCTCTTGGAACTTCAACAATGGTTACAAGAATGAACGCAGACATAAACCAAATTCAAACAGGCGTAAATTTAGTTATCAGGTTGCTACTTCGCTCGCCTTTTGTGGTGGTCGGTGCAATGTTCATGGCATTTACAATTGATTTTAACAGCGGATTAATCTTCCTTATTATGATTGTAACTTTAAGCCTGATTGTATTCGGAATTATGGCATACAACATTCCATTATATAGGAAAGCGCAAAAGGAATTGGACGGAGTTACTGCAATTTCAAGAGAAAATCTCGGTGGTGTGAGGGTTATTCGAGCTTTTTGCCAAGAAGAAAACGAACTGGAAAAATTTCAAGCACAGACCGAAAGACTTAACAAAATTCAAAATTTCGTTGCAAAAATTTCAACTGTTTTAAATCCTGTTACCTTTATTGTGGTTAATTTCTCGGTGGTGACCTTGCTTTGGACGGGTGCAATCAACGTAGAAAGCGGTTCTCTCACTCAAGGACAAGTCCTCGCTTTGTATAATTACATGAGCCAGATTTTGGTAGAGCTTATCAAAACAGCAGACCTAATCGTGGTTATGACTAAATCTGCCGCTAGTGTTGGCAGAGTTCAAGATGTTTTTGACACAAAATCCAGCCAAAAAGACGGCGAAAAAGTATTATCTTCCATTGAAAACATTGAATTTAAGAACGTTTCTTTTAAGTATAATAAAGGCGGAGACGAGGCTATATCTAAAATCAACTTCCATGCCAAAAAAGGTGATATCGTTGGCATTGTCGGCGGTACAGGTTCTGGAAAGACCACCCTTGTCAACCTCATTCCCAGACTATATGACACGAGCGAGGGCGAAATTTTAGTGAACGGAATTGATATTAAAAACTATACTCATAATTCACTAAAAGACAAAATCGGGATAGTTCCTCAAAAAGCAGTTTTGTTTTCGGGCACAATTAGAGAAAACATTAAGTGGGGAAAAAAAGATGCAGATGACGATGATATTTACTCTGCTCTTGAAATAGCCCAAGCAAAAGAAATAGTAGACTCCAAAAACGGACTAGACACCCTAGTTAGTCAATCGGGCAAAAACTTCTCGGGTGGGCAAAAGCAAAGGCTATCTATAGCAAGGGCAATTGTTAAAAAACCCGATGTGTTAATCCTAGACGATAGCTCAAGTGCACTCGACTATATCACAGACAAAAAACTAAGGCAATCAGTAGCATCTTTAGAAAACCCACCTCTTACTTTCATAGTGTCTCAACGTGCCTCTTCCGTAAAAAACGCGAATTTGATTGTGGTAATGGAGGACGGCGAGGTTGTGGGAATGGGCGTTCACGAAACCTTGTATCAAACTTGTGAGGTATATAAAGAGATATATTTATCACAGTATAAGGAAGAGGGGGCGACAACATGAAAAATGAAAAAAAAGATACTATTAAGAAAATCTTATCCAGACTAAAACCATATAAAATCCGTTTTGCTTTGGTCGTTTTGTTTGCTTTGATTACAGTTGCGCTCAACTTGTACATTCCCGTGCTTGTCGGAAATGCGCTGGATTTAATGATAGGACAAGGGAATGTTAATATTCCAAATGTGCAAAACACCGTTATATTAATCGGTGCTTGTGCCGCTGTTGCAGCTGTCACCCAATGGTGCCTTGGAATGATAAACAACAAAATAACTTACAGCATTGTCAAAAAAATGCGAGATGATATGTTCTCTCACATTCAAAACCTACCTTTAAAATTCTTGGACAAAACTTCTAGCGGAGCAATTGTCAGCAGAATTGTAAGCGATGTGGACAGGTTTTCAGAAGGTCTTTTAATGGGTTTCATGCAGTTTTTCACAGGCGCACTCACAATTGTCGGAACATTTTTCTTTATGCTTTTTATCGACTGGCGAATTGCACTTGTCGTTGTACTAATTTCTCCCTTGTCTTTTTTTGTGGCATCATTTATTGCAAGAAAAACACACAGCTATTTTAAAAGACAGTCGGAGATAAGAGAAGACCAAACAGCTCTGACCGACGAAAGTTTGAGCGAACTTAAATTGATAAAAGCTTTTTCGCAAGAGGACGACATTCTTGAAAAATTTGATGTAGTAAATGAAGATTTAAGAAAAGTTTCTCAAAAAGCAATTTTTTATTCCTCATTAACAAACCCTGTAACAAGATTTGTTAACTCCGTTGTTTACTCAGGTGTTTGCCTAAGCGGTGCATTGATAGCTGTTTCGGGTTCTCTTTCAATCGGTGCATTATCGAGTTTTTTAATCTATGCAAATCAATACACAAAGCCATTCAACGAGATTTCGGGAGTTATCACAGAACTTCAAAATGCAATTGCTTGCGCTCAAAGAGTGTTTGACTTGCTTGAAGAACAAACTTTAATCAACGAAAAAGATGCAAAAAATATGCCTGCTACATTCAAAGGCGACATTGAAATTGAAAATGTTGATTTTTCGTATTCAAAAGACACAGAGCTAATTAAAAACTTCAACCTCAAAGTGAAAGAGGGTCAAAAAATTGCGATAGTGGGTCCTACTGGCTGTGGCAAAACTACATTGATAAACTTGCTTATGCGCTTTTACGATGTTAACTCGGGCGAAATTAGACTCGATGGATTTTCCACAAAAAAAATGAGCCGACACAAATTGCGTGGTTCAATAGGAATGGTTCTTCAGGACACATGGTTAAAAGCTGGGACTATCAGGGAAAACATTGTCATGGGCAGAGAAAACGTAAGCGACGAGCAGATTATTAAGTCTGCAAAACTCTCTCATGCGCACAGCTTTATCAGAAGATTGCCTGATGGATACGACACCGTCATAGGCGAGTCAGGAGGAACTCTTTCACAAGGACAAAAACAGCTTTTGTGTATCACAAGGCTTATGCTGTTTTTGCCTCCGATTTTAATATTAGACGAAGCTACAAGCTCCATTGACACCAGAACTGAAATTAAAATCAGCGAAGCTTTCGACAAGATGATGCAAGGAAGAACTTCCTTTATTGTTGCACATCGCCTCTCCACAATTGAGAAAGTTGACGTTATTTTAGTAATGAAAGATGGAAAAATCATCGAACAAGGTTCGCACAAAGAATTACTTCACAAAAAAGGATTTTACGCAAAGTTACACCAAAGCCAATTTGATGTATAAACAGGGGGACAGATTTTGGAAAATATCATTTTTTCTGCAAATGTAGTGATGCCATTGATGATAGTCATGTTGGTAGGTTTCTTTTCGAGAAGAATAAATATTATTGACGACAGAACAAGTTCGCAGTGCAATAGTTTGGCTTTCAAAGTTTTTTTGCCTATTCTATTGTTTAACAACGCAAGAAACGCAACAATGGAAAGCGTTACAAGCTGGGAAATATTCGTATTTGTTGCAGTAATGATAACCATTATCTTTGCTATAGTCATCTTTATCATCGTTAAAATCGAAAAAGACAACGCAAAAAGAGGTGTAATGATTCAAGGGATTTGTCGCTCAAATTACGCTCTTTTCGGAATTAAACTTGTTGAATTGCTTTTTCCAAACGAAAATCTGTCAATTGCGTCTATGCTAATCGTGGTTGTAATACCAATTTTCAACATATATTCAGTTGCAGTTCTCACATATTTCGGGGCTAAAAAAGCAAATTTTAAAAATATCCTTATCGGAATTGTGAAAAACCCTTTGATAATCGCAACTCTCTCGGGTGTTGCAGTTATGTTCGCTGGAATTGAATTCCCGTTTATCATAGACAAGTCGCTGCTGAATTTAGGCGACATCGCCTCCACCTTTGCGCTGTTCATGCTTGGTGCAGGATTTGATTTCAAACAAATAACAAGAGTCAAAAAACAGCTTGCTCTTGTTTGCGTTTCACGATTAGTGATAGTTCCCGCAATCGTGCTTTCGATTGCAGTATTGCTAGGATTTAGGTCAATTGAGCTTGCGTGCCTCATGGTGGTTTTCGCTTCTCCAACCGCTGCTAGTTCCTACACAATGGCAGAAAAAATGGGTGGTGATAAAGACCTTGCTTCCTCCGTAGTGGTGTTCACTTCAATTTTATCAATCGTCAGCATTTTTGGGATAATACTAATGCTCAAACAGTTTGCATTTCTTTGATAATGTATAAATCATAAGCCCAAATTTATTTGCAAGCCAAAACGGTAACACTCCAAAATAGCAATCCTTACCGTGTTTGGCTTACTTTCCACAATCGAGTTAGCCTTGACAAACTCTTATCTGTGCTCGATTTTTCTTTTTACTTTTTGGCAAATCCCTCGCTACTTTGCTCTGTGTGTTAATAACATATTGAAATTTTTCTATCAAAATGATAATATTAATGTAGCCTGACTGATAGGAAGCTTACTCTTTCGTCAGAAAAATGGTTCGAATTATATCTGTCAGGCTATTGCGGAACATTTAACACAGATTTAAAAAATGCATATACTAAAAATACAGGAATAAAATATTCGGCTTTTGCTATTTACTCGAAATTTTCTTAAATTCACTAATTAAGTTCTATTTGTAATACTAGGAAACATTAAACTCGGAAGAGTTACAAAAACAATTAAATTCATGAATGGAGGAGTCACATAAAAATGGATAATTATCTATTTGCATTTACATTAACTTTGTTTGCAGGCTTGAGCACTGGTATTGGTAGCATAATTGCTTTTCTAGCAAAAAAAGACAACAAAAAATTTCTTTCTTTCACTTTGGGATTTTCTGCCGGTGTTATGATTTATGTTTCTATGGTAGAAATATTTGTCAAAGCAAACGATTCATTAACTGCTGAACTGGGCGAAAAGCTTGGTTCATGGGCAACAGTAGGCGCATTCTTTGGTGGAATGTTCATTATTGCAATAATAGATAGACTTATTCCAAGCGAGGGCAACCCACACGAAGCTAAGAGTATCGAAAGTGGTGATAACAAACCCCAAAAATTGATGAGAATGGGGATTTTCACAGCTTTAGCCGTTGCGATACATAATTTCCCCGAGGGATTGGCAACTTTTGTATCCGCACTACAAAGCCCAAACGTCGCAATTCCCATTGTTGTCGCAATAGCAATTCACAATATCCCCGAGGGAATAGCAGTGTCAGTTCCAATTTACCAGGCTACAAATTCAAAAAAGAAAGCTTTTATGTATTCATTCCTTTCAGGATTTGCAGAACCTGTGGGCGCATTAGTCGGCTGGCTTTTGCTTATGCCAATCATGAGCGACGCTGTTTTTGGAATTATTTTCGCGAGTGTTGCGGGAATAATGGTGTTTATCTCAGTCGATGAATTATTGCCTACTTCAAGAGAATACGGCGAACATCATCTTTCTATCTACGGCTTGATTTTAGGTATGATAGTCATGGCTGTAAGCTTGCTTTTGTTTGCTTGAGTAAATAAATAATCCTAAACGAAACAAGCTGCCACTTATAGCCAAAGTGACAGCTTGATATTTTATTCAATATAATTTTGCTCTTCATAATTTTCTGTAATAGATGGACTTGGGTCAACTGAAAAACTAATAAATGAAGTCATTGAAATGACAATCAATAGAATATTGAACACAACAATACCAATTATTATTCCTAAAATTACTTTCCATATTCTGCTTGAACGCCTATTCCTCATTGCGAGCTGTTCATTTATTCTTGATAGTTGCTCCGCAATGTCGTTTTGTTCTACCTCAGTTGTAGCTGAATGGAAATTTGCTCCTAAAAGCTCGCTCACAGTTATTTCAAATAAATCTGCTATTTTAATAAGCATTTCAGCGTCAGGAACAGATAGTCCCTTTTCCCATTTTGAAATAGTTTGCCGAACAACATTCAACCTAATAGCTAGCTCTTCTTGAGTTAACCCTTTTTGTTTTCTAAGTGATTTGATTTTTTCATTAAGCATACTAACGTCTCCTCTATTTTTGCCTTAAGTATAGCAGATATTTGCCCATTGCCACAAGCAACGCATATTAACATTATCCATAATTCTCATACAGATTACGATTTTCAAATAGGTAAATCCGTAAATATCTTAAAAAGGCTATATTTGCTTTCACTCAATGAACAAAAAAGACGGATAATCATACAACCAAAGCTGTAATGCTATCCGCCTAATTCAACCTAACTGCGTTGTCTTTAATCTCTTAATTCCACTCTTCTGATTTTACCACTGATTGTTTTTGGCAGACTGTCTCTGAATTCAACAATTCTTGGGTATTTATATGGAGCCGTGTTAGTTTTAACATAATTCTGAATTTCTTTTTTAAGTTCTTCAGTCCCTACTGTTCCTTCCGTCAAAACGATAGTAGCCTTAACCACCTGTCCTCTAACAGGGTCTGGAGATGGCGTCACTGCACACTCAAGAACGTATGGAAGTTCCATAATAACACTTTCAATCTCAAATGGTCCAATTCTGTATCCCGATGATTTAATCAAATCGTCAGTTCTTCCAACATACCAAAGGTATCCGTCTTCGTCAACCCAAGCAGTATCACCCGTGTGGTAAACTCCACCCTCGAACACTTCATTGTTTTTCTCGTCATTATTGAAGTATCCGTTGAAAAGTCCACAAGGCTTACCATTTTCTAAACGAATAACAATCTCACCTGTTTCGCCCAAAGGAGCTTTTGAGCCATCTGGCATAATTACATCAATGTCGTATTGAGGATTAGGGAAGCCCATCGAGCCTGGTTTTGGAATAGTTCCCACAGGGTTAAACACAGCTAAAGTAGACTCTGTTTGACCAAAGCCCTCCATCAAATTCAGCCCTGTTGCTCGTTTCCATTGCTCATAAACTTCGGGATTTAATGCCTCTCCTGCAACTGTTGCATGTTCAATCATGCTCAAGTCGTATTTGGACAAATCCTGTTTAATAAAAAAT
Organism: uncultured Eubacteriales bacterium; assembly: GCA_964368155.1. Classification (GTDB taxonomy): domain Bacteria; phylum Bacillota; class Clostridia; order Oscillospirales; family Acutalibacteraceae; genus SIG603. Next base: position 13,359 of record CAYJBU010000039.1, read on the forward strand.
CTATACATTGTAGGAGGTGCGCAGAATGTTGTGATATCATATTTTGCAAACATCGGCAACAAATCATGAGCATCAAATTTGTCAAAGTCATATGTGAAAATTGGCGCTTCGCAAATCCATTGTCCAAACAATTTACCCCATACAGATTTCGCCCAACCTGTGTCAGAAATCGTGAAATGCAATCCCTCAGGATTTACATTGTGCCAGAATTTTGCTGTGACATAATGGCCTAGTGGATATTTATGTGTGTGCTGAACAATCTTCGGATAACCTGTTGTTCCCGAAGTGAAGAACATTAATATCAAATCGTCTCCGCAAGCAGTGTCGGCAGTGCGTGGAAACTCGTCAGAACATTTTTCAATCTCTTCGTCAAAGTTTAGCCAACCATCTTTAGTGCCTTTTGCCATGATTAGTTGCGGTTTTATTTTAGCAGTAAGAGCTGCGGCTTCTGCTTCATTCGACACAGTGCCATCACCTGTGCAAACAATTGCGTTCACTCCTGCTGCGTCAAAACGATACTCGAAATCATGTTTTGTAAGCAAGTTTGTCGCAGGAATTCCAATTGCTCCAATTTTATGCAAGGCTAATATGCAAAACCAAAATTGGTAATGCCTTTTTAAAACCAACATAACTTTGTCGCCTTTTTTAATTCCAATACTTTTAAAATAATTAGCAACTTTGTTTGAATATTTCTTCATGTCAGCAAACGAGAAATCTCTTTCTTCATGCTCTCTTGAAATGTGAAGCATAGCTCTTTTTGTTGGTTTCAAATCAGCAATTTCATCAACAATATCGTAGGCAAAGTTGAAGTTTTCATTATTTTTGAAGTTTATCTTCTCAAGAATTCCATTTTCATTAAACGAAGTTTCTATATATTTTTCAGCTATTCCTAAAGTATTAACCCTTTGTTCGCTAGCTTTTACATACTTTACAAATCGGTCTTTATCTTCTGTTTGATTTTCGTTTGGTTTTATTACCACTGCATAAAACTCACATGGTTCTCCACCAGCTGCAACCATACCATGTGGAGTCGAGCTGTTGTAATAAATCGTGTCGCCCTCTTCTAAAAACTCAACTCTGTCACCAATTTGAATTTTCATTTTTCCCTTTATAACGATGTCAAGTTCTTGTCCTAAGTGGGTAGATTGTTTAATCGTTCCCTCTTCGTCTTCTTTAGACCACGGCATTATGACGTGAAAAGGTTCGGCTGTTTTGTGTTTAAACAAAGGTGCCATGTTTTGATATTGAAAACCATGCCTTCTTGAAATTGGAAGACCTTCGTTCTTTTTTGTCAATGTATAACTCGAAAGCGTTGGGCTAACTCCTTTAATCAAATCAGTAGGGTCAATTCCAAAGCGAAGCGCACATTTATATATAAAAGTGAAGCTAAAATCTGTTTCGCCTTTTTCATATTTCCTGTAGTCTTCAATGCAAACTCCTGTTTTAGCAGCCATCTCCTCTTCAGAAACGCCCATTATTTCGCGCATAGTGGAAATCCTTTGAGCAATTTCTTGGATTTGAGTTTTTAAATCTGCTTTACTCATACATACACCTCATTCTTCCATTTACATGGATGTTATATTGCAAAAAACCGCAAAGATTATTTTACAATTTATATTAATATATCATTAATAAGCGTGTAATGTCAAGTATTATACGTATTTATGTGTTTCTACTGCTGTTTTTTGCCCTCATTTTTCTTTTATGATAATTTGCTAACACAAACGCTGTTGCAGCACAACAAACCATTGCAAAGGGCAAAATCATTATACTAACGTCATATCCCAGCATTTCTGTTAAGTTTCCAAAAACTAAATTGAAAGAGATATCGCCTATTGTAGCAAGACTTATTATTTTTCCGCTTATTCCACCAACTTTGTCCACAGGCCAAATTTGAGACACAGCCAAAAGCATCGTTGGATACGAAATTGAAAAAGCAAGACCAGAAAATGAAACCAAAAACAAACCCTGTTCCTTGAGGAAAATTGCAATTAAGAATAATACTGCCGCAGCCATTGTAAAAATTTTAAGGCTCAAAGTCGCTCCAATTTTATCAACTAAAGGACTAAAAGCAAAGCGCCCAATTGTGAGGAACACTATGAATAATGCAACAATATTTGAGGCATCCGCTTTCTCTAATCCTAGTCCATTTACTCCATAGCTAACAAACCAGTCCAAAACACCATGTTCTGCTACATAATAAAAGAACATCACCAAAACTAAAAGTAAAAAGTAAGCATTTTTCCAAAGAACTGAATCTTTTTCTTTTGCTTCAAATGTTTTTTTAACTTCAATCCTTGGTAATTTCCCTTTAATAACTCCAAAAATAGCCACTAAAGCTACTAATATTATAACGACTAATGCACCGTGCCAGCTTTCAAATGTGTTTACCACGTTCCCCACAACACTTTGTGTAGCACTTACGCCAATACCTTGAATTACATAAAGCAGGCTTATCATAAAAGCAGGTGAAGATTTAAAGAGTAATGGAGTGGTCATCGACATCGACGCACTCATCATGCTCGATGCACCCTTTGCAAGAAACCACCCAATAAGTAGCGCAAGATAATTGTTTGTTAAACACATGAACAGTGCACTCACCACAAACACAGCACCACAAAGCACTAAAAAAGGTTTTCTCTCTATCTTGTCCATGAGTTTTCCACCAAAAAACAGGAAAACTATAGCACCAATGCTACTTGCTATTATTATGTTTGCAATTCCGCTTTCACCTAGTGCGAAATGCTCTTGAAATACAGGTGCAACCGCTCCTCGAAGAACGTCAGTCGAGCCCAGCACAATCATCATTACTAAAAATGACGAATAAGAAAGTGCATTATCTTTGTTTATTAATTTTGCTATTTTCAAACTTCCTCCATATACTCAACTTGATGCCATTCTAAAAAATATTATTCAAATTAATTGAGCTTTCCTCTTATTATAGGTTCTAGTGGTTTGTATAAAAATGTCGTAACTACAACACTTAACATTCCCTTAATAAACGTAAACGGCATGTTAAATGTTAAAAGCGCAGTTAATAGGTTTTGATCTGTGTACTCAGTGCCAACTATTGGGTTTATCACATGGTATAGCCCTAAGACCGCCTCCGGTGCCATAATTAAAAAGTAAATTGGGTATACAACAAAAAAGTTTGTTGCAACACTCGCAAATGCCATCAGCAATGCACCAGATGAACCTAAAATTATTGCTGATTTTTTGCTTTTGTATTTTTGAAAGAAAATCCCCGCAGGCAACACATATACGCTGCCTAATAAAAAGTTTGACAACTCTCCAACTCCACCTGTAGTAGTCGTTGTAAGGTTGACTAAGTTTTTAACAAAGCAAACAGCAACCCCACTTAGGGGACCCATGGTGAATGCTGCTATAAGTGCAGGAAGTTCTGAAAAGTCTAATTTAATAAAAGACGGCATTAGCGGAACAGGAAAGCTAAAAAACATTAACACTGCAGATGTAGCCGCCAAAATTGCTGTCATTGTGAGTCTTCTGGTATTTTTCATTGTTGTTGTCATGATAATCCCTCTTCATTCTACATTTTTTACACATTCTACTAACAAATTTATTTCTGTCAGCCTAGTGCTACTTTATAATATTGAAGAAATATTGAGATATTACACATTGTTTGAATTATTCTATCTTTCTGAAATCATTGACGACTTTCGTTAGAATATTGAGTCTTTTATCTAAAATATTCAAACAGGGGCAAACATTGTAATATAAACACAAAACAACCCCGTGGAAATCCACGGGGTTAAGAATTGTGAGTAGTTTCTAGCGCACAAAAGCACGCAAGTATCTCATAATAGTTCTTCTACCATCCGGACTTTTGTCAAAGACATTTACCGTCGGCTTTGGACTTTCACCAAATCAACCACAAAAGTGGCTCGTGGGCTGTAACCACCGGTGAGGAATTGCACCTCGCCCCGAAGAATTGTATTTAGTTTAAATTAGTTATTGATAGCTGTAACAACGCCTGAACCTACTGTACGTCCACCCTCACGGATAGCGAAACGAAGGCCTTCTTCAATAGCGATTGGTGTGATTAGCTCAACATCCATATCTACGTTGTCGCCAGGCATACACATTTGGATGCCTTCTGGAAGATTTACAACACCTGTAACGTCTG
>CAYJBU010000040.1:0-3482 GCA_964368155.1 uncultured Eubacteriales bacterium
AACAAACGCTTTGCGTTTGTTCTGAATAACTTGTTATTCAGTAGGCTTTAATTATCAGCAGTGGCAAGAATGTAGAGGTCGAGGCACATGCACACTCATGGATGTTTGATATTCCTTTTGACGAAGAACACTACAGTTGGTTTAGAGAAAATGAAAACAGCGTCAGAGTAAACGACTATAATATGTGTTTTACAAATCAAAAAGCTTTGGAGTATATTAAAAAAAGAGCAAAAGTTTTAGCCGAAGAGTTACCGGGAAACACAAACAGATATTTTATTTGGATGGATGACGTTGGAGGAGATGCGTTTTGCCACTGTGAAAATTGTTCAAAACTTTCATGGTCGGACCAATATTTAACATGGTGCAACATGGTTTTAACAGGATTGCTAGAAGTAAACCCAAGAGCAGAACTTTGTTATATTGCATATCAAAAAACAATCATTCCTCCTAAAACAGTAAAACCGCTAGATGGTATTTTCTTGGAGTTTGCCCCAATACACAGGGATTCATTTATAGAAATTTCTAACACAAACTGCAAAGCAAACAAAGAAGAAATATCGGGCGTTCGGGATTTGATTGAATTTTTCGGTAAAGAAAAATCACAAGTATTAGAATATTGGATTGACAACACACGCTTTTCAGAGTTTATTGAGCCTTACAGAAAAATGCAATTTGATTCTGAAATCATGAGAAGAGACATGGAATTTTATAAAGAACTGGGATTTAGAAACTTCACTTCTTTTGCTTGTGCGATAGATTTAGAGTATTCGAAAAGATACGGTGATTTTGATTTAAGTGATTATTGTAAAATCATTAACAGCTAACCTGCAAATAAATCTGGCGAAAATACCCTCATGAAAGAGGAGTAAGTTAACAATATTTTAGGGACAGGCATAAAAGCCTGTCCCTAAAGTTATTTGTATATTATTAATTGTCGATATGCACTAAAATATCAAATAGTTATTATTACTGGTCAAACTCTTCGTTATCAAAAGATATAACATTAATAACGCCGGAACCGGTATCATAATAAGAAATTTGTATTTCATCGCCTTCTTGAGTCAACGCAAGTTCTTCGCTGACATTTGAAGTAGCAATGAAAATCTTATCTTCTTTGCCCTCAATGATAAATTTATATACTAATCCGGAATCTGAGAATTCTCCTGCTATTCTGATAACTTCACCTGAAACTGTTTGCTCTTCCCCACCTTCAGGAACAAAAGTATTTGTCGAACCCAAAACAGAATCATAATCTCTAAGGGCAGCTGTGATATTCTCACCTGCACCAACAGTTGTGATATCAGTAACGGAAACAAAAGCATATTGTTTAATCAAACCACTGTTATCTTTTAAAGTAATAAAATAAGTTGGAATACCATTATGATTAATAATTATAGGAGAAGTTGCATAATAACCAAACTGTTGGAAAGTACCCTCTGCTGAACGCATTGCAGCAATTTCGGTTGCACCACTAATTTGATATAACTTTGGCGCTTTTGTAACCATGTCAACCATCATAAACCCTATAGCAGACTCGTCTGCGCCAACAGAAGTTAAACCAGTAAACAAGTAGCAATTTCCTTGATTATAAATAATTGCTGTTTGACTGCTCGTCATAAACTTATCTTTGTTCGAGAAGTTAAACACTCCGTGAACATATTCACCTTGATTGTTAATTTGATTTAAAATAAAACTTTCCGGTTGAACACGGTCAACCCATTCCGGTGTGTTTCCAAGTGTGTATTCTTGAGTTTCTCCGGTTGTTGCATTCAGAGTTATAACACCTGTCGCTTCGGGCAAATTAAATAGCCAATTATTTTTATATGTTGTTATTATCCAATAAGGTTGACCGTTGTCATCAATCTCAAATGAATAATCTGTTATTGCTGTAAAAACATGACCTTTAGCAACTCTTAAATATCTTGTGATGTCATCAAAAAAGTATGAATTCGGTTGATACTTAATTTTCGCTTCAACAAATTCAATATCTTGTAAATTGGTTGCAGATACAGAAATATAACCTGCTGAACCATCCATATTGCTAAACCACTTGAAAATTCCTGAGTGCAAAAGGGGAACTGCCCAAATTAATTCTCCGTTAACCTGTTGAATGACAGGTTCACCTACATAAACTTGTGAGCCCATTCCTGGATTTTCACCAAGTTTTTTGTCTGCAAGAGATTTTGCTAAACTTTGGTCTACAATCGGAACTTGAGATAAATCCATCAACTGAACATCTTGGGAAAATTCAGTAATCTCAGAATCTCCTAATTGATCTCTATATGCGTTTGAATTGAACAACGGCATTGAAATCACGTTTGCGATTACATAAACAACCCACAAACAGGCTAAAATAATAATCAGCTTTTTGAAACCCTTAGTCTTAGGGTCAAAATCTACTTTTAATCCGCCGTTTTCATCTACTTTGGGCTTGATTGCAGAAAGAGCAGTTAGCGAATTAATCACAACATACGCTGAAACTAAAAACAAAATACTGAATGCACCTTGCGAATATAGCGGATTTAAATTAGTTGGATTAAAAATATAGGCAATGATGAAAAACAACGTAAGTCCAATATTTAAAAGAAGTCTCTTTTTGCTAGATTTCTTTTTAACTGGAACATTCACAATAACATTATTCATTAATATAACCATCCTCTCGTTTTTATTATAGTACCACAAAGTATGATTAATAGCAACAAAAAAAATTAATTATTTTGTGAATAATTTCTTTCTTATATTTTTAAAGACACTTATCGAAACTAAAATTAAGAATAATCCAGAAATAGTTAGCATAAACCACGAATGATGTCCACCATGTGCACCGTGTACCATTTCTCCGAAATCACTCACATTAAAAACACTAATGATGAAATCCATAACAAGACCAAAAGCAATAGCACAAACGGAAACAGAAGCAATGTATACAACTAATGTTTTCTTTCCTAGAGTTTTTGCTAAAATAGTTAAAGAAGCTACATTTGTAACAGGTCCTGCGAACAAGAAAACAAAGGCTGCACCAGGTGAAATCCCTTTCATTATTAGAGAAACAGCGATTGGAATGGACGCAGTTGAACATACATACATAGGAATTCCAATTACTAACATTATTAGCATACTTACAATGGGAATTGACACAGATGATAGTAAATCTTGTGGAATTAATGTGGAAATTAATGTAGCTATCAATAAACCTACTACAAAATTTATTGATATTTCATCTAAAAATGATCCAAAACCATAAGTAAATACGCTTTTGAATTTTGCCAACAACGAAATATTCTTGGGTGTATTTTCAGCACTTCCGCAGCCACATCCACTGGACTCGGACTGAGAAGAACAGCCACAAGAACTCTCTTCTACTTTTTCTGAGCAACCACAAGTACTTTCCTCTACTTTTGCAGAGCAACCACAAGTACTCTCTTCTGCTTTTGACGAGCAACCACAAGTGCTCTCTTCTACTTTTGACGAGCAACCACAAG
>CAYJBU010000040.1:3582-10699 GCA_964368155.1 uncultured Eubacteriales bacterium
CTCTCTTCTGCTTTTGACGAGCAACCACAAGTACTCTCTTCTACTTTTGACGAGCAACCACAAGAACTTTCAGTAAGGCCTGCAGTGCAACACGAAGACACTTCTACTGACTCGTCAAACTTATCGTCTTTTACAACAGTGTCGGTCACAACTCCTGTGATAACACCTGAAATAAATGCTGCTACAGCTCTAAACACTGCAAAAAATGGACCCATCATTCCATATGTCGCTATAAGGCTATCCACTCCTGTTTGTGGTGTTGATGTTAGAAATGAAGTAACTGCACCCTTTGAAGCACCGTTTTTCTTTAAATATATCGCAGTGGGAACTACTCCACATGAACACAAAGGAAGCGGAACTCCGATGATTGAAGCTTTAATTACCGACCCAATAGATTTTTTACCTATTCTATTAATTATCCATTCTCTTTTTACAAATGCATGTAGCAGTCCAGTAAAAAAAATACCAATTACTATATAAAAAGACATTTCAACATATAAATTGAATAAATTTTCAAAAAATAACATAGTTTAACTCCGTTCTGTCAAATATTCGAGTATTTTTGTTTTCTGCATATGGCAGAACTAATGTAAACGCTTTCAACAATTTTGAGCTTGACAACTCAATCTTACAATATACATAAGGTGACGGGAAGTATAAGCTTAATCACCGTGTGTGTTTAAATCAAATTGTTTACACTAGTGTATGATTTACATGGTCACAACCGACTGAAATTATCTCTTCAATGTGTTCATCGTCTAGACTATAAAAAACTTGATTTCCAGTTTTTCTTGTTTTCACTAGTTTTTCCTGTCTTAAATACCTCAGTTGATTAGAGACCCTCGGTTGAGAAATGTTTAATAGAATTGAAATATCATGAACACATATTTCGCCCTCTCTCATACAAAATAATACTTTCAATCTGGTTGGATCTCCTAATGCTTTAAAAAATTGAGATAAGTTATTTGCACCCACTTCGTCAATCAGTTTATCTTTTACTTTTCTTGCGTTTTCACAATGTAAGTTTTCCATTTCGCACCGCCTTTCATAATTATATAATAATATAATTATATAGTTATGTCAATAGTTTTATTTATTTTCTTAATCAAACTTTCCACTTCCTACTACTTTTTATACTCTTGCTCAATAGTTATATAAAACATATGGGGAGAAACCCACCTAATTAATGATTTAGCCCTCCACCAAAATATAGTAGAAAGGGATGTCGCATTAAGGGAAAAACAAACAAAATTTACGGGAGGACCTCCACGCCCTCCCGTAAAACAGGAAAAAATTTGATTATCTTCGTACAGGCGCGGAAGCCTGTCCCTGCAATAGTTTATTTATTTTTACGAGAAAATCGTTAATGCAACAGCCACTCTTTTGCACTATAACGCAACTTGCAAAGTTTACATCTTGATATACACATTTGAAAACTCCTCTATCGGCATTGGTTTTGCATAGTAGTAACCCTGACCTATTGTACAACCCATTTTACACAACATTTCATGCTGTTGCTTGTTCTCAACACCCTCTGCGACAGAAGATACATTATCAAGGCCTTTACATAGTCCAATAGCAAGGCTTGCTAATAATTCTGACTTTTTATCTTTGTGTATTCCGTCAATTATTTTCATATCAATTTTTATTTCATCAAAATCCGACACTACAAGAGAGTTTAAGTTTGAGTATCCACTGCCAAAATCATCAAGAGAAACCGAGAAACCAGCGTCAGAAAAATTTTTGATAATCAAAGTCAAAGTCTTTTCATCAACTCTGTTTATTGTTTCAGTTATTTCTATAACTAGTTTAGAGTGCTCGATACCATAATTATCACAAATTTGAGAAAATTTTTCAACTACTCCTTTTTTTGAAATGGTCATTCTTGAGCAATTAACGGAAACTGTAGGCAATGTTTTTGCTCCGTTATCTTTCCACATTTTTAAAGTTTTGCATACCGTTTCAAACACATACTCATCAATTATTGATATTATTCCCTCTTTTTCATAAAACGGCAAAAAGTTAATCGGGGGTTGAATCATACCACCTGCGCCAACACGTCTTACAAGAGCTTCTGCATTTTCCATTTTTCCGGAAAGAAAGTTTATTTGTGGCTGCAAATACACCAAATATTTTCCATTTGCAATTTCCATCTCCAAGTTATCACGCAAAATACGAACATAGTTTTCGCAATCATGTAAATCCTTTGATTCACTATAGTTATTTTTATTATTTTTATTCCACATATAACCTATAGATACCTTGTAATCAGTTTCTTGTGACAGTTCTTCTTTTAACAATGCGACCTCTTTTTCAAAATCAGGCTCAGATATATTTTCCGAAATTACAACAAATTCGTCACCGCCCACACGAAAAACCTTATCTTCAAAAACTTCGTTTAATTTTTTTGACAAATTAATCAAAACACTGTCGCCAAACAGCACCCCATTAGTATCATTTATTGAGCTTAATCCAATTACATCTGCATATAGCACACCCAAGCTGTCAATATTTCTGCCAATATCTTTTATCGCCAACCCATAACTATGCCTATTTTTTATGCCAGTTAGTGTGTCGTAATAGCTCAACTTGTTTAAATTTGATAGCAACTGTGTCTCGTCAAGAAAAGTAGCTGTGAATTTAGCAACTGTTCTTATTATTGAAGACTTTTCTTTGTTTTTTAATGCATTATCTACCCCTACAAAGCCCGTTATATCATTACCCTCTACTCGTATTGCACCAATAATTATATCTTTAAGTCCTTGCAATTCCATAAGCTCATATTCTAGCGAGTTAACTTCAAGTGTGTCGATATCCATATAAAACGCCTCTAGCGATTCACATTTATCCAATAAAACTCCAAGTTCATTTCTTGGTAAATTTTGCAGCTTATCTTTATACGCTTGTTCTCCAGGTCTGCAATATTCATAGGTATTACTGATAAAACGTCCACAATCCGACACTTCAAATATATAGCTTCTTTCTGCATCGTAATAATTAGTAACTGCTTCTAAAAGAGAAAATATTGAAGAATTAGGTTCATTTCCTGCATGAAGCATTTCAACGCAATCCATTAAAAACTTTTCGTCTTCTAGTCTTTCGGTTATTGTTTTTTCAAGTTCCACAAGGTTTGTTATATCCGTAGCAATTTCAAGTCTTGCAGTATTACCTTTGTAGTTAATAAGCTTATCTTTTAATAAATATGTTGTATTAAATTTAGGATTATAATGTGACCATTCATAATACTCATATTCATTTAACAAATGGTTTGTGCAAAATTCGCATGGCTCATCTTTTCCTTGTAAAAGATTATAACATTTTTTACCCTTATAATCATTATCAGAACTTAGCCCCCCTGTGCGTTTTCCCATCTCGTTAAGGTATAGCAATTCATAGTTGCTTAAATCACTTACATACACCACACTATCAGTGGTATCTAATATATCAGCAGAGTTTTTATTGCTTATTGCAAGCTCTTGCAACTCATCTCGTAGATGCTTTCCTTGCAAAATAATTGACAAAAATTTGCCAATATACTGTATGCTGTTAATTTCACGCTCTGTCCATATTCTGGTTTTTGTGCAATCATCTAGCCCTAAGAAAAACATCAATTTCCCGTCACGTTTAATTTGTGCATGAACAAACGACAAAATCCCTTGGTCATCCATTATTTCAAATGCTCTGTCTTGCTCTAAGGTTTCTCTTAAGTTGTTAGAATATATAATGTCATTATGCGCCTTGTTAAGAAAGTCTGCAAATAATTCATAAGGAATGCCTTGCAAGTTGTCAATCTCACTTCCAACGCCTTCTTTGCAATATTCAAATGTGTTGTCAAGTGTCAGACAGTCATCAAGAGTTTCAAAAATGTAGCTTCTGTCTGCATTGTATTTTTGACACAAATAACTAAGTGCAAGGTTGATGGAATCGCTGTCACCATTTTTTTCATACAGAATATTGAACACCGCAGAAATAAGGTCATAGTCAAAGAATGAACTTGCAATTCTATTTGCGTTTTCGATTTTTGTTACACTTCTAGTAGTACCAATATCAAAATCGTCAGAATATAGCATATATCTGTTTTTGCCTTGCATTTTTGCTTGATTTAGCGCTTTGTCTGCATTTTGATATATCTCATCATAAGTTCTTCCATCTCTTGGATACAGCGCAACCCCTACACTACCTGAAATAGAATAATCTTTATATTCTCCAGAATAAGTTTTTCTATAAACTTCAAGAATTCTTTCAGCTTTTTTAGAGATGATATCCATATCCGACATATTTTCAACGAAAACAATAAACTCGTCTCCACCAATTCTTGCTATGATATCAACATCTCTAAATGCCTCTTTCAAGCCTGCAGAAATATCTCTGAGCACTTCATCGCCAAAGAAATGACCCAAATTATCGTTTATCGCTTTAAAATTATCAATATCAATGATAAAAAAAGCATGTGTACTTTCGCTGCTCTTTGCAAACTTTTCAGATATAATATTTTCAGCGCTTATTTTATTATAACAATCGGTAAGTAAATCTTTTTGAGACCTCTCTTCAATTGCTCGTTGCTCATGAATGTCTACACCTTTACCCATAACAAAAACAGGCACACCTTTAGCATCTTTTATAAAGGTATTATTAACTCTGTGATATCTGTACTCTCCAGAATCGTTCAAGAGTTTGAATTCATATGTCTCATTTATACCTGATTTCAAATCATTCATCATACCTTGATATATGTGCATATCATCTTCACTGATAAGCCCAAACTCAAACATTTTGCTTTCAGTTATTATAGCATTTGCACCAAAAGAACTAAACCACCATTTACCATAAAACGCAATAGTTCCCGTTCTTAAATCTATTGTGAAAAACCATTCGTCCGATAACTCTTTAATTTCGTACATTAATCGACTTTTCGGAAGTTTATCAGTAAAATAAAAATCATAACTAACATCATTTTGTTCGTAATCAAATTCAGCACGCAAATCTTTTATAAAGCCTACTAAGAAAATCTCGTTTAGCGAGGTATCAAGCTTAATCAGCGTGATTTCACTAGGGATTCTACTTCCGCTTGATGTAACATGCATCCAATGAAAGACATGTTTTCCATTTTTAAGTGCTAATTCAAAATTTATTAGTGACATTTCTTCAGAGGTTTTGCCATTTGGTTGAAACTCAGGTGAAAATTCAAAAAATTTATCTAAAAACTCTTCTGAATCACTAACATTAAAAGCTTCCATTATGTGTGCATTGCACATAATGTTAATCATGCTTTTATTCCATACATTGAATGCAACTGGCACAACGCCAAGTATTGATTTTAATATTTCAGAAGAATTTAATTCATTTTCAATTTCTTTTGAGTTTCCTTCTTTTAGAGCTATGTTATTATTAATACTCATTTAATACCTCTCCATTTTCTATAGTGAAACTCACTACACCTTCTAAAACATACACTTACCTATACTAATTAATGCCTGCTGAACAACTTGATATCATCAAGATAAGCCGTAAAATTCGCTCTGTGAGTGAATTTTACAACAAACGCCTTGCGTTTGTACTGAATAACGTGTTATTCAGTATGCTTTAATTATATAAAAATATCTATGAAAAGTCAAGTCAACAATCAGTATAAGGAACTATAATCAAAATAATTCACTTATTGACTTATACTTTCGTTATTTCAAAAACAAAAAGCTCTATTCAACAAAATTGTCGTATATGACTTTTGCCGAATAGAGCTTTTAATAATTTTGAATAGTGCTTCTACATTTGCTTTAATTCTACAATTTTATTTCTTAAGTAAGATCACCTTTTTTAATTACCAACACTGTAGTTAATCCAAATATTGAAACAAAGGCTATAACAAATAGCAATGCAATATTTGAGCCATCTCCTGTTTCTGGTTCGTCAGTTTCAGGGGTAGGCGTTGGTGTTGGCGATACACTTTCAGCTGTTACCGTAAAATTAGTAGTAGCAACGCCACCAGCGCTAAGTATCGCTATTGCATGTGTTCCAACAGGTAAAGATTTTGTGTATTCCCCACTAAGAGTAAGAACTATACTTCCGTTTGTAGCACTTGCATTGGCATTATCATTTCCAACAGTGTGTATTATTTTGCTTACGCCGTCAATAATTATCTCAGTTTGCGTATAACCGCTAAACTCTCCACTTGATATAAATATCGCACTTTGCCCTTGCACTACAGATAAATTGACACCGGTTGTTATTGCTGGCTTAGCATATAACACTTCTATCTCAAAATCTTGTGTGTAGTCTGTTCCCAAAGCTATGCCGTCTTTAATAGTTGCAGTAACTTTTGCTGTGCCAGCACTAGTAGATATAAACACTCCATTTGTTATGCTTGCACCTGCTAATTCGTTAGCAGTAGATATACTCCACTCAATATTTTTGTTTGTAGCGTTACTTGGCTGTACTTCGCCATAAAGATTTAAGTCTGTATTTACCTCTACAGAATTTGGTACATTAACAATTCCGGTAACGACTGTAGTAGGTACTGCCGTAACAGTAACTGTTATTGCGTCTGCACTTGTATATGAATTATACTCATTCACACCGTCATTGTTCATGTCTTTTTCGCTTACGTTAACTGTGAATGTCGCTGTGCCCGATGCATTCGGTGTGAAGTTTGTTCCTGTCAGTGAGCCCTCTCCACTTGTTTTTGTGAAACTCACAGTTCCTTGTTCTCCTTTGACAAGAGTGCTCAAATCAATGCTGTTGCCCATTTGAACATTTGCTACCTGTGTTATTGTTGGTGTTTGAGCAACTGCTGTTATGCTGAAATCGTCTGTGAAAACTGCCTCTGCCACTGTAGAGGTTTCTCTCGAGGTTGCTGTCACTGTGTAGTCGCCAACATAGGTGGGTTTTTCTGTACTTTCTGGATAGTTTGTTAAACCTCTGCCTTTGTATGTGAATTCAACAGTTCCACCGTTAGCTGTTCCGTTGTAGCTTACTTGTGGAGCAATTGTTGTGCCGTAACCAACGTCGGTTTGTGTAACTCCTGCTAGATTGTTGATGTATGGTAAGACTGTAACTGTTATTGCTTCTGCACTTGTATATGAATTATACTCATTCACACCGTCATTGTTCATGTCTTTTT
>CAYJBU010000040.1:10799-17452 GCA_964368155.1 uncultured Eubacteriales bacterium
GTGGGTTTTTCTGTACTTTCTGGATAGTTTGTTAAACCTCTGCCTTTGTATGTGAGTACAACTGACGAGCCCATTCCGTTATAGCTTAATTGTGGTACAAATTGAGTGCCGAACCTAACGTCGGCTTGTGTTACGCTTTGCAATGTGTTTTGTTGTTTTTTCACTGTGAAACTAACATCAAAACTCTCTGAAATGTTGTTGTTACCACTAACTGTCACTGTCGCTGTATGTGTTCCTGCTGATAGGTCCATCTTCGGCTTTACAGTAAAGCTAGCTGTCTCACCTACCGCTAAACCAGAAAAGTCTACATCGAGGACGAAACTATTTGAATTAGTTCCACTTAATGCTATCGTTAACTCCCCTGTTGGCTGGTTGCCTGTGTTGGTTACAGTTACAGTGTGTGCGGTTTGTTCTTCATAGCCATATGTGGCATCTGCAAAGATTTTGTCTGCGCTTGGAGTTAAACTTATGCTGTAGGTTGGAACTGGGTTAACCACTATATCAAAGTCTTTTGTGTAGTTTGTGCCAAAATTTGTGCCATTTGCTATGGTGGCTGTTACTTTTGCTGTGCCTGCAGTAGTTGCTGTGAACACTCCATTTGTAACGCTTGCGCCTGTTAATGTGTTAGCGTTAGAGATACTCCACTCAATATTATTGTATGTTGCATCACTGGGGGTTACTGTGCCACCGAGTGTTAAATCTGTGTTTACCTGTACAGAATTATTGTTTGACATAGTTATGTCTGTTACAGAGTTAATAGCCGATATTTTAACATATCTGCTTGTGTGGTAGTTATTAGTGTCGTTTTCCCAATCAGTCACTGTTGTTGCAGCTGGGTTTGGTGTGTAAGTGCCGTCCGGATTTGCTGTGTACCCTGTTGAGGTTTGCACTGTTACATTGCCACTAGACAAGGTTATGTTAGGCTTTTGTTTTTCGTGAAAAGCCTCTCTATTTACATCATTGCTAACCGCAATAATCTCGCCACCATTCACCGTGATACTGATGTCGCCATATGGGTTTAAACCTTGGCTAAAAGCAACCAAGCCCTCTGCAGTTATGCTTCCGGAATTTAGAATTAACCCATCATCATAGACAATAGCATAAGAAAGGCTCTTCACCTTGACTGTGCTGTTTGTTATTGTAATAGTTTTTTGGGAACGAATTCCGGCGACGTCGCCACCGTTAGCTGTAACATCCCCATCTCCAGTTATGGTTATGTCGCCGTCTGCATATATTCCGTTTCCGCCTAAGGAGCTGCCGTTGCCACCGTTAGCAGTAACATTTCCGACTCCGCTTATGGTTAGGTCACCTGTTGCATATATTCCGTGTCCGTCGTCGGTGTTGCCGTCGCCACCGTTAGCAGTAACATTTCCGACTCCGCTTATGGTTAGGTCACCTGTTACGTTTATTCCGTGTCCGTAGGCAAAGTTTCCCTTGTCACCACCATTTACCTCATTTGTGCCCACAAGCACAATGTTCAAATCCCCGTCTGCTTCTATGCCGTCAATTTTGTCTGGGGCAGTAATATTGGCATTCGTAAGTGTAAGTGTTGCTGGAGTGTAACCCTCTGCACCTTTTGTGCCACTTGCGGGAGTATATACTGCAGTTGGTGTAGTTCCCGCTTCTGTGCTTAATATGTTATCCATATTAAGGATAGTGACTGGGATTTCCTCTACCCAAAGTGGATATTCAAAAAGTATTTCATATAATGCAGTAGCATATATTTCGTGCCCCCTTGCATTTG
This sequence comes from uncultured Eubacteriales bacterium, assembly GCA_964368155.1. Taxonomy (GTDB): domain Bacteria; phylum Bacillota; class Clostridia; order Oscillospirales; family Acutalibacteraceae; genus SIG603. The sequence continues at coordinate 12,544 of CAYJBU010000040.1, forward strand.
GGTGGAAGTCTAAATTGGTTGCAAGTGGGTTTTGAGCCGCACTCTCCGTTGAATTTGTTGCCTTATCCGCAGTTGAGTTTGCTGTCTCAAAAGGAGTGAAAACATCAACAACTGTGCAGTCGGTCAAGGCTTTTAAACTTGGGTTGTATGTAGTATTTAATACCTCACCAAAAAAAGCGCCGATTCCAATATTGTAAAAAGGAATAGTAATACCTGTATATGGATTGTATTGATTTGTTACATATATTTTTACTTCTGGGTTAATCCCCTTTATATAGGTAATCATATCTTGGATATTTTTTGTTATTGCTAAGCTAGCGTTTTGAAAAGCAGTTATATTTGCATCTGAATTTTCATTTGAGCTCGAGTAACCATTTCCGATAACTGTTTCTACAGCTGTCATAGCCGCATCAAATTTACTATCAGCAAAATTAGATAATATAGTCGGTACATCTTCGGGATTTATATCGGGGTCATTAACAGCATTATAAGTTTGTGCAACAAGACCATAAAACGTACCCATTAAATCGTTGCCACCAATTGTAATTGAAATGTACTGTGCATATTCGAAAGAGCTGTCGTTTGTTCCATCAGTAATACTTTTTTTGAGAACGTCAGAAGTTAATCCGGACACACCCATATTGATTGCACCAACTGCAAATCGCTCACCGATTAGTGATACAAAACTGTTAGCAGGGTCTGCAAGTCCATACCCCGCGGGAATACTGTCCCCTAAGGCGACATAATTTGCTCCCCCCGTCGCACGATTGCCATTGGACGGTGCAAGAACCTTGGTTTCATCTTGCGTATACGTGGGAAATCCTGTAAAATTTTTCAATACATCGTCAGCGCTGTAGGTGTCGCCTTCTGCCGTATTTACCGCAAAAGCAGGCAAAGCCATGCTTAAAAGCATACAAACAGTAAGCACCCCCGAGATTAATTTTTGTGCGAATTTAGTTTTCATAAGTCCTCCTCAAAAGCATTATTTAGTGTATACATGACAACTACTTTCAATTATTTATATTTAAACTGAATTATACCACATTTTAACATTTAAAGTCAATAAATACTTAAATATTTAGTGGAATTACTGTTCAAAAAAATCATCTTGGACAAAATAGATTCCCTCGTTGCCAAAAGAAGCTGTAGCAGAGATAATTCCATTGTCAATTTCTGAAATACTTACGCCTTTCCAGTCAATAGTTTTTGTTTGCTCTATTTCAACACTCTCCTTTTTTTGCAAATTATTATTGTTTAACACTTTGGCTTCTCTCCAATATTTGAGATATATTTCTTTCGCGTAACGTTCATTTTACGCAATACCTTAAATATCCCGAAAAAATAATCTCTATCCCTAAACTTCGAGCCAAATCAGCAACTGCACTTTCATCATCTTTTGTAGACCATCCGCCATATATCTTATTATCAATACTTTTAAATCCAACAGTCACTGATGCATCGTAATAATCCTCGAATATATCAGGACGTTTTTGTAATAGAACTTGTTGTATTTGTGGTTCATATCCGCTAAGATGTTCTTTAGTAACAAATCCATCACCTGAGATATAGAGTCCATTAGGTTTCAATACTCTATAGATTTCCTTTAACGCTTTAAATTTGTCTCCCTCTGTGTTTCCAAAGCCACCACCAGCAGATATTATATCAATACTATTATCTTTAAAAGGAAGGTCACAATTATCAAGTGCAGCATAAGAAATATTTGGTGGATTAATTCCATTATCAAAAAATCGTTTCCATTCAAGTACAACAGTCGGAGACAAGTCGCTGATAATAATGTGAGCATCAAACTTATTATTAAGTATAGCTGGCATAAATCCACCTCCTGGACCTACACCAATTTCCAATACTAGTCCACCGTGATCTGCTACTTTTTTCGCTACTTCGTAATAGGTATTGTTAACGGTTTGTTCCTTAAAATTTCGCTCTATCCACTTACCATTTATTACTTCTTCAACCCAAACTTTGTTATAACTTTTTTCTTGTTTAGGCACAAAATATGCAATTTCATCTATATCAAAATGTTTATTAGAGATTTCAAATATCACATTGTTTTGTTCCAGCAAATCGTTGATAGATGGAACATTTCCAACAACTAAAAATCGAGGTTGCTTGATTTCAGAGGATTTAGCCACACTAAATTCTCTTTCGGTTGGCGACGAAATTGAACTGAAAGCAATGAGTGTAGTTAACAATCAAGATGACTATATTCCCGAAGTAGAATTATCGGAAGATAGCACATCAATAAAAATTGTTGGTATTTATTCAACTTCACTTTCATTTTTGGTAACTGAACTTAATTATGACTCAAGTACAATAATGCCTTTAAGCCCTTATAATCAAATATTTTTTGACTATATAACTATGTGCGAAGCTATGAGTAAGCAAAATGAATTAATCTATATGTACACCTATGTGGATTCTCCTAAAGAAATTGAACTCACTCTTGAAGAGTTGGAAAAACTTTCAAGCACTCAGTCGAAATATACCATTACTGATTTCTCTTATACTTATGAAAACAGTTTATTAGAATTAGTAGATAATTTTAGTTTTTCTGTTAATAGCTTGTTATGGGTCAGCATTTTAGGAGGAATAGCATTTGTTGTACTAATACTGCTTATCACAGATACGGCAAGGGATAACGGGGTATTGTTGTGTTTAGGTGAAAAGAGAAGAAATATTTTTATCCAAAAAATGACAGAATTTTTTATTGTAATAGGAATTTCTCTGGTCGTTTCGGTATTTATAGGATATATTACAGCTTTAATAATGGCAGAACCTTTAACTCCGAAACTAGAAGAGGCAAACCCCGATGAAGTTTATGTGGAAATGATTTTCGATTTGGGACTCAAAGATTTTGTACCCAAATTAGTTATAGAACTACATCCTTTAGATATAGTCCTATCTGTTTTGTATGGTGTTTTGATTATGTGTGTAACTGCTGTAATTTTCTACTTTAAAACATTTTTTTACAAAATCAAAACTTTTATAAAAAAAGAGGAGTGAGATGCGATATGATTAAAGTTAAAAATGTTAGTTTCAGCTATACAAAAGACAAAAATATTGCTAACGATTTAAGCGTAGAATTTGAGTTGGGAAAGAGTTATGCTATCATGGGTCAATCCGGTGTGGGGAAATCTACTTTGCTCTCAATTTTTGCTGGAATTGAAAAACCTCAAAATGGAGAAGTATATTTTGATGGAAATAAAAGTGATTTCAAAGATACGATAAGGGAAAATAATATTTCCTTGATTTTTCAAAATTATCTATTGTTTCCATATATGAGTGCAATTCAAAATGTTGTGACTGCAATGGACATTCATAGTAATGAAAAAGACAACAAACAAAAGGCAAAAGAGATTTTAATAAAGCTTGGTATTTCCGAAAAAGATTTGAAGAGACCTGTTAAAAAACTATCGGGTGGAGAGCAGCAAAGAGTTGCAATTGCTAGGGCGATAGCCGTAAAATCTAAATACATTTTTGCAGATGAGCCAACTGGGAATTTAGACGAAGACACAGCGAGCGATATTATCAACACCTTGACAAGCCTAACAAAGGAAAATGATGTATGCATAATCATTGTAACTCACTCTGACGAAATTAGAAAAAAATGTGATGTGAGTTACAGACTGACGAAGGGGACTTTGGTTTTGGAATAATACCCTAAAACAAAACGATAAAAGGGGTTGAAATTTTGAAAAAAATACTTAAAAGAGTATTTTATGAATATAAAGGTAGACCGAAAAAAACTGTAGTAAATATCTTGTTTTTCGCTGTATTAGGTTTTGCTTTTTCAGTTGTACTGGGCTTTCTGAGTTTTTCGCAATCCCACATTAATTCGCTTAACAACGAATTCCCACCAACCCTCTTTTTAAACTCGAAAGAAGCTTACCAAAATGAAGATTTTGTTTTAAATCCCCCCGAAGCAGTAATGAATATTTTGGAGCAATACGAAAATGTGAATTCTGATATCCCTTTTCGCAATGAACACTCCATGTATATATTTACTTTATATCGACACCAAGATATAGACAAGACTGTAGAAGAATTGTCCGCACTATTAAAAGATACTTCTTACTATGTAGTAAGTTCTTTTGATTCAACAACAATTTTGGTGGAGACTATGTTTCTTGCAATTGAAATGCAAAGAATAATATTAGTGATTATTTTAGCATGCCTATTTGCATTTTTTGTTTCCCTAAATATCTTAAATATAAAATATTCACTAATTGATTTTGCTATACTTAAAAAACTAGGCGAAACAAAGTTTGACATAGCAAAACAATATATTTTTTCGCTTGTGTTCAGCTCATATTTACCATTTATAATAACAAGCTTGATAGGATTTATGTCATACGACTATTTTTCAGAAATGTAGACAGGGGAAATGATAGCGCAAACTGTAGATAATACAAGCTATGTTGTGAATTTTTCGGAACACAGTACTCTTATGTTACAAAATACCACTCATAATTCGGCGATTACATTAGCTTTTGTAGTCTTTGGAATGACTTCTGTAAACTTTGCATTGTTTTTTATCTCTACATATTTGTTGGGAAAAAGAAAAAAATCAAGCAAAGTTGTGTAGATTGCTTTTCAATAATGAGGAATATAACTCAAAATTCGTATTAATTAATGCCTGCTGAGCAACTTTCAATTACCAATCGTAATTGCTATCAGTAACATTTTCACAAATCTATCAAATGTTTCGTTCGCTTTTGGTTTTTAAGTTGCTTTATCGTTACTCCATTAGGAAATATTTCTTCTATAAAAAGCAATAATCCGAACCAATCACGGGCAGTTAATATCTGTCGTGTTTGGTTCGGATTATATTGTTTTGGCTCCCCCTGCCTAACTTGAACCAACGACCCTGCGGTTAACAGCCGCATGC
>CAYJBU010000041.1:0-7091 GCA_964368155.1 uncultured Eubacteriales bacterium
CACAGAAGCTACGACGTATGTATTTATAGTAGAAAAAATGAAAATTGACAAAGTATGTTTGCCAGAATTCGAAAGTATTTTGGTAACGAAATCGAACATTATCAGCATGCAAATATAAGTAATACCTATTGCAGCATAGTACCATAAAGTTTCTTGCATAAAAAACTCCTTGAAGTGTAGTTAAACAGACAGTTATCTGTCTTTAATTGTATCATAAAAATAGTATTTGCACAACAGATGGATAAAATTTCAGCACTATAACGAAAAATATTTTAATTTACCTGTAGTAATTAATATATTTTGATATACAAAAATAGCAAGTAGCTAAAAGTGATATGAAAATAGCCTTGTGAGTAGAAAAGCAGAGTTGATTTAGGTGCAATCTTGTGCTAAAATGATAGGATAAATTATTATGTTTATACTGAAAAGAATGGAGCGTTAAAATGACAATTAAAAAACGTGCTTTGCTTTGTGTTGAGGCTTTGGAAAAAGAATACCCCGAAGCTATCTGCTCGCTAGAATACAATGACCCATTGCAACTGTTAATCGCTACTAGGCTTGCAGCACAGTGCACAGATGCAAGGGTAAACATGGTTACACCTGCGCTTTTTGAGAGGTTTCCTAATTTAGATGCTTTTTGCGATGGAAGCGTAGAAGAGATTAGCGAGATAATCAAATCATGTGGATTGTATAAGTCAAAGGCAAAGGATATTTTTGCCTGTTGCAACATGCTAAAAGACGTATATAAAGGCGTTATGCCCGATACGGTAGAGGAACTAATAAAACTTCCCGGAATTGGACGCAAAACCGCAAATTTAGTGGTTGGTGACATATTTAAAAAGCCTGCCGTTGTTACCGATACACATTGCATCAGAATTTGTGGCAGGCTGGGTTTAACCTTTAATAAAGACCCTTATAAAGTTGAAAAAGACTTAAGAGCAATTTTGCCCAGTGATAAAAGCAATGACTTTTGTCACAGAATTGTTTTGCATGGCAGAGCGGTCTGTACAGCAAGAAAAGCAAAGTGTGAAGTTTGTTGTTTGGTAGAATTTTGTAAAAATAAAGAAACCTAATCCTCGTCGCTTTGAGGTTCTAGCGGTAGTGCTTGATAAACCTCACAAATGCCTGAGCGACTCCAATTTGCTGCATCAAATCTAATGGAAAAACCCTGACCGTTTGCAGTGCTCCATTCAATCATGTTTGCGCGAGGAATTCCGTATGCTGCAAGTATTGTCATAATTACTCCAGCGTGAGTGACCAAAACAGCAGAGGTTTTTCCTGTGAAAAGCATGTTTGTGACAAGTGTTTCAAATCCCTTGCAAACTCTGCTTGAAAAAACTGCTCCGCTCTCGCCATTTGGTGGGTGTACGCCCTCTTTTCCGGCGACCCAATCGCTGAAAATAGGGTTGTCTTTCAAATCGCTTGCAGTCATATTTTCCCAGTCGCCAAAATCAAGCTCTGCCATTTCAAAGATGACTTCAGGTTCTGCTTCAGGATAAAGAATTTTCAAACTGTCAACACACCTTGTTGACGGACTCGAGTAAAAACATTCAGCATTGGGATAGTAATATGTAGTTTTTAAGTCGATTAACTCTCGCATTCCCTCAATTGAAAGAGGGGACTGTGTTCTGCCGATATAACGCCCTTGCAAGTTGCCATTGCAAAGCCCGTGACGGATTAAATGAATTGTGTAACTTTTCATGAAATTAACCATTTTGTGGAATTAGAAAATATTCCATTTTACCTTTCTTATGTTAATTTATAATCGTAGAAATATCACTGTATTACTTGGTGTTCTGCGATTTTTTCAAACTCTAAAACTAATAATAATCTCTTTACTTTTTTGGTAAAATATATTATACTATATAAAGTTGTTCGTGTCAAAAAATTGTTAATATGGGCATTTTAACACAAAATAAATATATCAAAGCTCGTGAAAGGAAAACTTATGTGCGGATTTGTTGGATATACAGGTGGAGGAGTTACTCAACTTGATAATAATATATTAAAAGCTATGACAGATAAAATAATTCACAGAGGTCCCGATGATGCGGATTATTATTCTGACGAGGATATTTCTTTGGGTTTTCGTAGGCTTTCAATCATTGATTTAGAGGGTGGTAGACAGCCGATTGTAAATGAAGACGGAACTAAAATTTTGATGTTTAATGGAGAAATCTACAACTATCAACATCTAAGGGAAGATTTAATTCAAAAGGGTCATGTTTTTACAACAAAAACAGACTCTGAAGTGCTTTTGCACGGCTATGAGCAATGGGGTTCAAGTCTTCTTACTAGATTGCGTGGAATGTTTGCGTTTGTAATTTGGGATAAAGAGTCAAAAGAGTTGTTCGGCGCAAGAGATTTTTTTGGTATTAAACCTTTTTACTATGCAAAAATGGGACATACTTTAATGTTTGGTTCGGAGATTAAATCATTCATGCCTCACCCTCATTTTGAGAAAGAGTTGAACGAAAGGTCGCTTGAAAACTACCTTTCTTTTCAGTATTCCCCAGGACCTGAAAGTTTTTTCAAGAACGTTTTCAAACTGGCTCCTGCACATTATTTTAGATACAAAGATCGTCAAATGCAGGTGAAGAGATATTGGACACCTAATTTTGAGGCAGATGAGACACGTGACATCGAATATTGGACTGATAAAATTGAGAAAACATTTGATGATTCAATTGAAGCACACAAAATCAGTGATGTTGAAGTTGGCTCGTTTTTATCGAGTGGAGTTGACAGCAGTTATGTGGCTAGTTGTGCAAATGTTGACAAGACTTTCACAGTTGGTTTTGACTATGGTGAAAAATACAACGAGATTAGCTATGCAAAAGAGTTGTCAGAGCAAATTCCTGTTAAAAATATTAGTAAAACTATCACAACCAAAGAATTTTGGGATGTCTTTCCAAATGTTCAATATCACATGGACGAGCCTCTTGCAGACCCATCTGCTGTGGCGTTGTATTTTGTTTGCAACACTGCTTCAAAGTATCTAAAGGTTTGTCTATCAGGTGAAGGAGCAGACGAGCTTTTTGGAGGATATAACATATATAGGGAGCCTTTATCAGTTCCTGCTTATAATAAAATTCCATTTTTTATCAGAAGATTTATCGGGAAAATTGCCTCGTGTTTGCCACAAAAAAGTGGAGTTAATTTCCTTGTAAGAAGAGGAAAACGCCTTGAAGAGAGATATATTGGCAATGCGTTTATGTTCAGCGAAAAAGAGAGAAAAGCTCTTTTGAAAAACCCCACTAATACTCAATCTCCAAAAGAAATGGTTGCGCCTTATTTCATGCAAGTTAAAGATAAAGACCCTGTTACAAAAATGCAGTTTGTAGATATAAACATGTGGATGGTTGGCGATATTTTGCTAAAAGCCGATAAAATGAGCATGGCGAATTCGCTTGAAGTTCGTGTGCCGTTCCTTGATAAAGAAATTATGAAAGTAGCAGAGAAAATCCCTCTAAAATATAGAGTTAACGAAGAAAATACAAAGTATGCAATGAGACAGGCAGCCCACAGACGCATGCCACCAAAATGGGCAAATAAAAAGAAACTTGGATTTCCAATTCCAACTCGTGAGTGGCTTAAAGAAGAAGAGTATTATTCTGTGGTAAAAAAGGCATTTGAAAGCGAGAGTGCAGTTAAATTTTTTAACACCGATATATTAATCAGATTGCTTGAAGACCACAAAAATTTAAAAGCAGATAATAGCAGAAGAATTTGGACTGTGTACACTTTTTTGGTGTGGTATCAAGTGTATTTTGATTGATTGCAACAGATTACTATTAAATTTTGTGGGTGTAAAGCTGTAGTAGCTTCTACAAATATTTTTACGAAAGTAATGTATATTAGCTTTGCCGATTTCAAACGGCAGAATGGAGTGTTAAGTTGAACGGAGATTTTTTGCCCGTGCTTTTGGGCAGTGATATAAATGTGTACGGAATGGCAAGGTCATTCCATGAAGAATACGGAATTAACAGCGTTGCAGTAGGAAAAGCAATTTTGCCTGTTTGCAAAAACAGCAGAATTGTCAGTGTTGAATGTGTTGAGCCTAGATTAGAAGAAGATGATGTTTTTGTTTCAACTCTTTTAGGGTTTGCACAAAGATATAAAGGACAAAAACTTTTGCTTGTTCCATGCAGTGATAACTATATTAAAATGCTAGTTAGAAACCAAGATAAGCTCAAAGATACTTATGTTTTTGAGTGCATAAGTGAAGAGCTTTTGATGAGGCTTAGCATTAAAGAAAGTTTTTATGAAGTGTGCGAGGAAAATGGGTTTTTGTTTCCAAAAACAACTGTTTGCAGTTTTGAAAACTATAAAAGAATGGAATTACCATTTCCTTTTCCTGTTATCATTAAACCGTCGAACTCAGTAGCTTATTGGAATTGTAAATTTCCTCACAAGAAAAAAGTTTTTCTAGCACAGAACAAAGCTGAGTATGACGATATATTAGATGCGATTTACGGCTCTGAATACAAGGATAATCTGATTATACAAGAGTTTATACCGGGCGATGACAGCAAGATGAGAGTTATGAATTGCTATTGTGGTAAAGACAAAAAAGTGAAATTAATCGCACTGGGCAATGCCGTGCTTGAAGAACATTCGCCAGAGGGAATAGGCAGTTATGGGGCGATTATCAGCAGTTGTGACCCAAAACTAAACAGCATGATGATTGAGTTTTTAGAGAATATCGGTTATGTCGGGTTTGCTAATTTTGATATGAAATTCGACGAAAGAGACGGAAAATACAAACTGTTTGAAATGAATTTAAGACAGGGGAGAAGCAGTTATTTTGTAACAGCGGCAGGGTACAACATTGCAAAATGGCTTGCAGAGGATGTTATTTATAACAGGCCTCAAAATTTGACAGTTGCACGAAACAAAGTATTGTATACTATAATTCCCAAAAAAATAATATATAAATACACAAAAGACAAGCAGGTGCTCAAAGAAGCGAAAAAACTTGTAAAAGAGGGCAGAGTGGTAAATTCATACTACTACACAAAAGATAATAACATAAAAAGAACCATAGCTTTTATTAAAAACCAATTGAATTATTTTAACAAATATAGCAGATATTTTGGAAATAAAAGCTTGAGAGATTGAGGTGCACAATGTGCGGATTTGCAGGTTACACACATAACACACAGTTAGATCATCAAAAAGTTATAAAGGAAATGTCAGATAGAATAATTCACAGAGGCCCCGACGATGGACAATATTACACCGACGGTGGAATTTCTCTTGGTTTTCGCCGATTATCTATTATCGACTTAGAGGGTGGAAGACAGCCAATTCTGAATGAAGATGGAACGAAAGTTCTGATTTTTAATGGTGAGATATACAACTACAAAACTCTTAGAGAAGAGTTAATTGAAAATGGACATATTTTTACAACGAGAACAGATTCAGAGGTGTTGTTGCATGGCTATGAACAATGGGGAAAAGAGCTGTTGCAGAAATTGCGCGGAATGTTTGCGTTTGTAATTTGGGATAAAACAGAGAAAAAGCTGTTTGGTGCAAGAGATATTTTTGGAATTAAACCATTTTATTACTATATTAAAGACGGTGAATTTTTGTTTGGTTCGGAGATAAAGTCGTTTTTGTCTCACCCCAAATTTGTAAAAGAATTAGACGAGGACATGATACCTCTCTATCTTTCGTATGAGTATATTCCAAACGAAAAGACAATTTTTAAAAACGTTTTTAAACTAAATGGTGCGCACTGTTTTGAATATCAAAATGGAAAAATAACAACTGAAAAATACTATGATATTAGGTTTGATATTGACGAAGAAAAAGATCTTTTGCATTGGGAAAAAAGAATTGGTGAAGTGTTTACAGATTCTGTGAAAATGCATCAGATAAGTGATGTTGAAGTTGGTTGCTTTCTTTCAAGCGGAGTTGATTCAAGCTATGTTGTGAACGAGGTTGCAAAAGGAACTAAAGCAGTAAAAACTTTTTCGGTTGGTTATGAAGAGGAAAAATATAGCGAAGTGCCACTTGCTCAGGAGTTTTCAAAGCACATAGGGGTTGAGAATATTAGCAATAAAATCAGTGCAGATGACTTTTTTTCTGTTGCTGGAAAGGTGCAATATTTCTTAGACGAACCAATGCCAAATCCTTCGGAAATCCCACTGTATTTTCTTGCAGAAAACGCAGCAAAATATGTAAAAGTTGTTCTTTCGGGTGAAGGGGCAGATGAACTTTTCGGTGGTTATCCAATGTATTTAGCAGGTGGGCATTTCCACAGATATTCTAAAAAAGTGCCTAAAGGAGTAAGAAAATTACTCTCTATGACAGTGTCAAAATTGCCTCATTTCAGTGGAAAGAATTTTATCATGAGAGGCGCACTTGAGCCTTATCAAAGATTTATGAGGGCAAATTATGTTTTTTCTAGTGGCGAGAGGCAAAAGTATTTAAAAAAGAAAATAACGACAGAATTACCTGAAGAATATAGTAAGATTTACTTTGATGAGATTAAAAGTCAAAATCTTGATGAGACATCTCAATTGCAATATGCAGACATGAAAACATGGATGATGTACGATATTCTGTTAAAAGCGGACAGAATGAGCATGGCGCATTCACTTGAGCTTAGAGTTCCTTTTCTAGACAAGGAAATGCTTGAATTAGCGCTTCAAATCCCAACGAAATTCAGAGCGCATAATGAAGTTGTAAAAATTGCACTAAGATCTGCTGCGCTCAAAGAATTGCCCGAGAAAACTGCCAATAAAAAGAAACTGGGATTTCCTGTTCCACTTAACGATTGGCTAAGGGAAGAAAAATATTTTTCTGCTGTTAAGTCAGCTTTCGAGAGTGAAACTGCACAGAAATTTTTCGTTACATCAGAGCTTGTGAAGTTACTCGATGAGCATAAAAGTGGAAAAAATGGAAATATGCAGAAAATTTGGTCATTTTATTCGTTTATTCTTTGGTATAATATATTTTTCTTAGAAGATAAAGCAAAAGTTAATTTGTAAATGTATTTCATGTTTTTTATATAAAAAATTCAATTTACTATTTCTTTTTATAGATTATTATGATATAATGATTCCGTGTAGTGAGCAAAATAA
>CAYJBU010000041.1:7191-17093 GCA_964368155.1 uncultured Eubacteriales bacterium
CATCATACTTCGTATGCAACATCATACTTCGTATGCAACATCATACTTCGTATGCAACATCATACTTCGTATGCTGTGGAGATTATGAATGCTGAGAGAACATTGTATTAGACAAGCTTAGATGAACTGGGCTTTGCCAAATTTACATGATAAATTACACAGGTAGAACTATATTAATAATGATGGGTGGTACGTATGGTCGAAAATAACATAAATAATACCGAATTCTTGAAAGCTTGCCAAGCGAAGCGCGAAGATAGTTATTCGAAAATGCGGGCCATAGTAGACGCTACTCCGCTATGTATCAATGTTTGGAATAGTCGCATGGAAAATATCATGTGCAATGATATGTTGGTTGATTTGTTCGAATTGGAAAATGAAAATTCTTATCTTAAAGAGTTTTATAATTTGTCACCTAAATCTCAACCGGACGGTAAAACCACTGCAGAAGCGTCGGTTTATCACATGGATAGAGTAAAAAAGAACGGTATTGAGAAATTTTTGTGGTTTCATTGTAAACTAAATGGAGAAGAAATCCCATGTGAGATTACTCTTTCAACCGTTGATGTCTATGACGAATTTGGCGAGAAGATGATTATTGGTTTTACTCGTGATTTACGTCCACAACTGGCAGGAAACGACGAGGAAGAAGACTATGACGGATTTTTCTTTGGGAGCATTTCTACAAAAGCTCTTTTTAGTGTGATTGCAGAACTTTCTGAAGAGTGGTTTTTTGCATATGATATAAGAAATTCGCTAATTCAATTTTATGGTAAAGGTTCTGATTTATTGTCATTGCCAAAAGATAAAAGGCGTTTCCCTGAAATAATTTTGGATAACGGATTAATTTATGAAGATGACATGGAGATTTTTGATTATCTTTGCGAAGCACTGAAATCTGATTTTACACATCCTCGTTATATAAGATTGAATTTGCCAAATGGAAATATTAGATATTTTAGGACTGTGTTTCAAACTAAAAAAGATAAAAATGGAAATCCAACTTATTCGGTTGGTAAAGTTTTTGATATTCATGAACAAAAGTCATTTGAAATGCTATCAAAAACAGATTTGTTGACTAATTGTTATAACAAAATTACTTCTGAAACATTGATAAAAGAAACTTTGGCAACATCAAAAGACTCTTCTCATGCACTTTTTATTGTGGATATTGATGATTTTAAGTCGATAAATGATAATCTTGGACATCATTTTGGTGATGTTGTGTTGAGTGATATCGCAACGAATTTGCGAGCACATTTTAGAGGTGGAGATATCATTGGAAGGATTGGTGGGGATGAATTTATCGTCTTTGTCAAGAATATAAGAGACAAAAGAATTATCACTGAAAGAGCAATGGCAATCTCAAAGGTTTTCCAAAATGCTTATTCAGGCGAAAGAGAAGATTATAAAGTTTCCGGAAGTATTGGAATTGCACTATATAAAAAAGACGGAGAGACATATGAGGAACTTTACAAAGCAGCAGACAAGGCTTTGTATCAATCAAAACTAAAAGGTAAAGATTGCTTTACATACTACACTGCAGAGTTGGTAGATGGAACGATGAAAAACCGTACAGTTTTGGAAAACGCAAGCAGAATTGCAAACACATATTTTGATACTCAACTAGTTTCTGTTTCGTTTGATTTGTTGTATGAAGCAAATGATTTTCGCTCTGCGATTGATGCCGTTTTGCAATTTGTTGGAAGACGCGCAAATGTTGATAGATCCTATATTTTTGAAACTTTTGACGGTGGAAAAACATATGATAATACATATGAATGGTGCAAAGATGGTATTAACCCTGAGATAGATAATTAAAAGGGGTTACGGCTGAAATGCTTGCAGATTTCTTTGAAGATTCTGATGGCGACGGTGTTTTATATAGCAATGATTTATCAGTGTTAGAAGCCGAGGGTGCGTTTGAGTTAATGTATAATCAAGGGATAAAATCGTTTTTACATGCGCAGATTAATGAAAAAGATCATGTGAAATTGTTTTTAGGTTTTGATGATTGCACTAGCACGAGAGTATGGAGTGAAAAGGAAGTTAACAGTTTAGTCTATACAGCAAAAATGCTTGCGATTTTCTTAGCAAGAGAAGAGAGTGAGAAAATTAGGTTGCTTGAGAAATCAAAAGACCTAGACTTGTCACAAGAAGAAGTTGCTCTTATTGACAAGTTGAAAAGAAAAGGAGCAATCCAATACTGATATATAATAGTAAATGCGGTGACGAAAAATTCGTCACCGCATTATTTTTTTAAAAAGTGGGAGTGGTGCAAAATTCTAAAACTCAAATCATTCTTAATTAGATTTTCCCAGTGAATGTGTTATTATCTGACTGACTACTGCAAAATTAAAACAATAAGAATGTTCATTCATGGGGCTTAAGGAATTTTTGTTTTAAAAATTCTTTAAGTATTTTTTTGTCTCCGTCAAAAGTAGTTTTATGAATAGCGACATTACAAGGAAACCATTTAGCCATATACACCTCGTCGGTTGCAATGGAAATTGGTGAATGATCTGCTTCTGCTGTAAAATATACAACATCTTTTAACACAGCAGGATAAGGCGAATAAGTCACAATTCGTCTAAAACTTTTGTCAAAATTGGGTGTTATACCTATTTCTTCAAATACTTCTCTTGACGCAGTTTGAATTTCCGTTTCGTTTTTTTCTACATGCCCTTTTGGGAAACCCCAAAAACCTCCTTTTCGACTCTTTATTAAAAGAATTTCATGAGTGTCTTCGGTCTTTCTCCAAACAATTGCTCCACATGATTTTTCTCGTTTCATCATAAATCCGCCCCCTCGCTACAATGAAATGTTTATTGCTCGTTCAGTGGGTTTGGACCCTTATCTACATCATATACATATATATAAAATTCACTTCTGGTAACAAGAAGGTAAAATGCTTCGGTGTGGTGTTTTATTGGATATAGAGTATTGTAAGCATCCAAATAATTTCCTGACTTATATTGTGAATACCCATGACTATAGGTAGCTTCCTCATACATACTTACAGAATTTTCATAGTCCCCCAACTCTTTGAAGAGTGCTGAAGCAGATGCATAATCTCTGCTATTATACACTGAAATGGCTATCTGATATTTTGATTGCAAGATTTTATCTGCTGAATCGCTATAACCTTCAGCAGCCTCATATAGCTCAATTGCTCCCTCATAATCTTTTTCAGCAAACAATTTTTCAGCATTAATGTAGTCAATACGATTCAACTGAGTAAGTGAATCGGAATATTCGGATAGTTCAGTAAGCAAAGTTGATGCTTCTTCAAGATTACCGCTGTCAATCAGAGTAAGTGCGCGTTGATAGTGAAGCTCTTTAACTTGGTTTTGCAATGTTTCGTCGGTGATAGAAACAAAGAAAGGTTCAGATTGTTCATATTCACCTTCTGCATAAAACTGTGAACCGATGTCGAAGTATCTAGTTTCGACATCTAATGCCTTGTCGTCCGGCAAGAGCATATAGTGTTCAAGTGATTTTTTTAGGTTGTATTCTTGAGCGTAGAGTTTTGCTAGGCAAAAATGACACTCTTCAATATATTCTTCGCTGTCAGAATATCCATTAAGCAAAGCAAACTGGTCCAAAGCGGTTGTATAGTCTTTTTCATCATATAAGTCAATCGCAATTCGGTATGATGCCTCGTTGATAACATTAGTCACGTTTTTCTCTTCAGAAATACTCTCAAAAGTTGCGATTGCTTCTTCGTATTCACCTGTTTCAATTTGATTTTGACCCTTTTGATATGTTGCTTCGATTACCATAGTAGCGCTGTCTTCAAAATCTCTCAATGATAAAAACTGACTGATAGCAGTGTCAAATTCCTCATTAGCTAGTGCTTTCACAGCGTTATCATAATTCTCTTTTGGAATGAGGTATGTGTTTAACGAAATTAAGTAAATTATTAAAGCGATAACTGCAGGTATGCTGACTGAAAGAGAGATGATTTTGGTCATCTTAACTCTTTTTTTATGTTGTTCTACACGAATTCTCTCTTCTTCTTCAAGTCTTTCTGCTGTAAGTCTTGCTTCTTCCGCCTCTCTTTCACGTCTTTCTTTATCAAGGCGTTCTCTTTCGGCTTTTTCAGCTATTAAACGAAAATGTTCGTTTTTGTTCGTATTGATTTGAACAGGGTCGTCCACATATTCTTTTTGTGGTTCGTACAATGCACCGCAACTATAACATTTTTCTTCTTCTGAATTATTAATTTCTCCGCAAGAGCACAGCCATATATCAAGATATTTATAAGGAACATACTTCGCGGATATCTCTTTATTAAACGCAAAATTTTCGGTAAAATCACGTTTAAATTGCTCTGCAATCTCAATATTTTCATATTCATCTTCAAGCATAACAAATTCAGGCAAGGTCGCATATAAAAGCGAATTTGACCCAAACCAAATATTTTCTTCGTTGAAATTAACACTTTTAAGGGCAACTGACAAAGAGTGAGGATTTTCACAACTCAAAGGAATATGAGTGTTTTCACCGATTACTCCATTTCTGCCCAAATTAGGAACTTCATATGTGTAGTCTCTGATTAACTCAATAACATTGTTTGCCAAGTCGAAAATATGTATGTCAAAAGTCACAGAACTGATTGTCTCGTTTGTGATATTCTTCATAGATAAAGTGGCATATGTTAAATTGTCTTCTTCGCTTTTAAAGATTCCACCGTTTAAAATCAAAATCGGGGAGCCTTCCTTGTATATATTTTGTTTTAATTCGTAAATTTCTATCAATTTCCGTACCATCCTTTGACACATAGATATACCCTTATATCATAACACAAAATTATGAAAAATTCAACATATTTTGAAAAAAAGAAGAAAATGGAAGACTAAGCGATGTGTTGTTGCATTATTTGCGTTCATATACTAACTAGTTACATATGTTAAATATATATAATATTGATGTGTGTGGAGAGGGGCATTACCCAGATAAATTAATTTGTGCAGAATAGCACATTTATTATCTACATATACAAAATTTCAATAAAAACTTGATTATTTTTTTTAAATATGAGATAATTAAAGTAGATTATTCAATGTGTGACAATTTGAGTGATTTTTTTGCAATCTGAATTTTTAGTTTTGTTAAAGGAGATGAGCATTATGCCCACAATTAGATTGGGGAGAACAAACATAGTCACTGAAAAAAATGCCTTTGGCGCGTTGCCAATTCAGAGACTTTCAATTCCAGAAGCAGGAAAGCTTTTGAGAAAAGCATTTGAAGGTGGAATGACTTTTTTTGATACTGCAAGAGGCTATACCGATAGTGAGGAAAAGATTGGATATGCCTTAAGTGATATACGAGATAAAATATTTATAGCTTCAAAGACTGGAAGCAACACTCCCGAGGGTTTTTGGAAAGATTTACACACTTCACTTTCAAATCTAAAAACGGATTATATTGATATATATCAATTTCACAATCCAAGTTTCATTCCAATGCCGGACGACGGCTCTGGTCTTTATGAATGTATGATTAAAGCGAAAAAAGAGGGAAAAATAAGACATATTTCTATCACAAATCATAAACTTGATTTAGCTATTAAAGCGGTAGAAAGTGATTTATATGACACTTTGCAATTCCCTTTTTGTTATTTAGCGAATGAAAAAGAAGAGGCTTTAGTAAAATTGTGTGAAGAAAAAGATGTAGGTTTTATTTGCATGAAGGCCCTTTCAGGTGGTTTGATTACAAACTCTAAAGCGGCTTATGCATATCTAAATCAGTTTCCTGTACTACCAATTTGGGGAATTCAAAAAGAAAATGAATTGGACGAATTCTTGTCTTATTTTAGTAATCCTCCTCAAATGACACAAGAGATTAAACTGTTGATTGATAAAGAAAGAGAAGATTTGTGTGGGAATTTCTGCAGGGGATGTGGATATTGTATGCCTTGTCCTGTAGGAATTCAAATAAATATGATGGCGAGAATGTCTTTGTTGTTAAAGCGTGCGCCTACTAGTAATTTTATCAGTGAGCAGGGGAAAGAAAACATGAAAAAAATTGAAGATTGCCTAGATTGTGGACTATGTAAGTCGAAATGTCCGTATGAGTTGGATACACCACAATTGCTCAGGGAAAACTATAAGGATTATATGAACTTTATCAGTGCAGGATAAAAAATCAAGAGGGGGAAGAAAGATGACATTACAAGAATTTTTAAATAGTTTAAAAGGAAAGACAGTGGCTTTTTGTGGCATTGCACGAACTAACATACCTGTTATGGAGTTGTTCTATAGTAAGGGGGCAAAAATTGTTGCAAGAGATATTAACACTAATCAAAGTGCTGCTCAGGACATATTAAAAAAAGTTGAGGCAAAATTAATTTTAGGAGAAAACTATCTCGATGATTTAAATGAAGACATGGTTTTTAGAGCGCCTGGAATACCTTTTACACTTCCACAGTTTCAAGACGCAATAAAAAGAGGAGTGAATGTCACCAGTGAGCTTGAACTTTTCCTTGAATATTGTCCGTGCAAAATCTTTGCTGTTACGGGAAGTGATGGAAAAACTACTACAACGTCTATGATAGCTGAAATGTTAAAAGTAGATGGAAACAGAGTGCATTTGGGTGGAAACATTGGCAGAGCGCTTTTCCCTACTATCGAGGACATCAGTCCATATGATGTTGCTGTTGTGGAGCTATCAAGTTTTCAGCTTATCTCAATGACAAAAAGCCCTGATGTTGCTGTTATTACAAACATCACTCCAAACCACTTGGACGTGCATAAAAACATGAAAGAATATGTTGATGCAAAGCGCAATATATTTTTGAACCAAAAAGAAAAATCAAGACTGGTTTTAAATATTGACAACGACATAACATCTTCGTTTAGCAGTGAAGCGAAATGCGAGGTGTGGGAATTTTCGAGAGAGAATGAAGTGCAACAAGGTATGTACGAAAAAAATGGAATTATCTATCAATTAGGTAAACCCTTTATTCGGTCAGATGAAATCAAGTTGCAAGGTGGTCACAATGTAGAGAATTTTATGGCAGCAGCGTGTGCGGTTTATGGAACAGTCAGCAATGAGAGCATTATTGCTGTCGCAAAAACTTTTGGGGGTGTTGCCCACAGAACAGAGTTTGTGAGGGAGTTTTTGGGGGTTAAGTATTACAATGACTCAATTGCGTCTAGTCCTACAAGAGTTATAAAAGGCACTTTGTCTATGTATGATCAAAAAATCATTTTGATTGTTGGCGGTGCAGACAAAAAAGTTCCATTTGATGAATTAGGGGAAATAATCTGCGATAAAGTTAAGGCTCTGATTGTTATTAAACCCATTGAGCAAATAGAGGGATTTAAGCCATCTGCCGCAGATAAAATCAGCACGGCTGTTATGGGTGCTAAGTATTACTGCATCGGGCACCCGTTGATAATAAGAGTTGCTACAATGGACGACGCGGTAAAAGCGGCAAGAGAAGTTTCGGTTTCGGGCGATATCGTTTCACTCTCACCTGCCTGCACAGCGTTTGATATGTATAAAGATTTTGAAGTAAGGGGAAATCACTATAAAGAAATAGTGATGAAATTACACGAATTTGAAAATGAAAAATAAAAAAAAGAAGAGCAATGATTTTATTGCTCCTAAAAAAAAGAAAAAATCTCAGGGCTTTAAATCAAAATCCCCGAGTAAAAAAGTCAAAAAGAATGCAGTTCTTAGTGCCATAGAAAAAATAATTTTAAACTATTTAAAAAAGCACAATGAGAAAGAATTTGGTTCACGTGATTTAATTAAAAAAACGGGAATTAAAGACAAAGATGCATTTTATAAAGCAATTAATAACCTTGAGTCATATGGTAAAATCACAGTAGTAAAACACAAAGTTAAGATTTTATCCGATTCAGTCGAGCTTAAAGGCGAGTTAGTTTCGCTTGCAAAAGGCTTTGGTTTTGTTCGCCCTGAAAGCGGAGAGGAAGATATTTTTATTCACGGTTCAGAATTGAATAACGCCTTGGTTGGGGATAAAGTTTTAGTCGGAAAAGTTAAACAAGACGCTAAAGGCTATTCAGGTGTGATTTTGAAAGTTCTTGAAGAGGCTAAGGAATTTACAACAGGAACTGTGGTAAAAGGTGAATATGGTCTAGAGTTGATTCCTGATAACAAGCTAAGATATAATCTTGACATCGTTAGGCATAGTAACGCAAATGTCGGAGAAAAAGTCATGGCTAGGATTGTGCAAGACGATAGGGGGGATTGGACTCGTGCTATTGTCACTCAAGTTTTTGGGAATTCAGAAAGTGCAAGAGTTTGTAGCGATGCAATAATCGAACAGCATGGAATTCCAAACGAATTTTCTAAGGAAGTGTTAGAGCTTGCCGAAGAAATCAACAAAAATGGAATTAGTAATGAGGATTTGATAAATCGACTTGATTTGCGCGATGCAGAAATATTCACTATAGATGGTGCAGATGCTAAAGATTTAGACGATGCGATAAGTATAAGAAGAATTAGAGGCGGTTGGGAACTTGGGGTTCACATTGCAGATGTTGCGCATTACATCCAAAAAGGGACTGCGCTAGATGCAGAGGCGATGGAAAGAGGAACGTCTGTGTACTTTGCAGACAGAGTTATTCCAATGTTGCCCGAGGCGATTTCAAACGGGGTTTGTTCCTTGACTTCTAATACGGATAAGCTGTGTTTTTCGGCGATTATGAGAATTGACAACGATGGGAATATTACAAAGTATGACTTCAAAAAGACAGTGATAAATTCAAAAGTCAGAGGAGTTTACAGCGAAGTCAACATGATTTTTGACAAAACTGCAAGTACTGAGTTAAAAGAAAAATACGCGCCTGTAGAAAAAAGTTTGAAAACTGCACGTAAGCTTGCATTGCTTTTGAAAGAGAAATCATGTGGAAGAGGAACAATGCAAATCGAAAGCACGGAGTCACGCTTTGTTCTTGATGAAAACGGAGTTTGTGTTGGAGTTTCGCCAAGGGGCACAGGTGAAGCGCAAGAGTTGATTGAACAATTTATGATTAGCGCAAATGTGTGTGCAGCTAAATTTTCAAAAGATAAAGTGTTGCCGTTTTTGTATAGAGTTCACGAAAGCCCTGACACACGTAAAATTGGAAATTTGTTAGAATTTTTGAAAGCGCTCAATATTGAAGCCAAAGAATTAAAAAAAGAGAAACCTAACACTGCTGATTTCAGCGCTGTGCTTAACAGACTTGAGGGAACAAAGCAAAAGGGAATAGTCTCCGACAAAGTTTTAAGAACAATGGAAAAAGCAAGATATTCAACCGAAGCGCTAGGGCATTTTGGCTTGAATTTAAGTGACTACAGTCATTTTACCTCACCGATTAGGCGTTATCCCGACACTTCAATCCACAGAATTATGACTGCATTTGTCGAGGGTGCTAGTTCTGCTGAAATAGAGAAAAAATACAAAAAATTCTGTGCGAAATCAGCAGAGCAAAGTTCTGCTTGCGAAATTCGTGCCGTTATCGCTCAAAGAGAAACCGAAGATTGCTACATGGCAGAATTTATGGCAAATCACTTAGGTGAAACATTTAAAGGTGAAGTTAGCTCGGTTTTGAAAGTAGGAGTTTTCGTCCGATTAGAAAATTCAGTCGAAGGATTTATTCCTATTGAGAATTTTAGAAACAATTATTTTGAGTTCGATGGAATTATCAATCATAAATGTAGAGTAACAGGAAGAGTTTTGACCATTGGTGATGAACTTGAGATTAGAGTTGCAAAGGCAGTTGTTGCAACAGGCAAGATTGACTTTGTGCCGGTTGAACCTCTAGCGTTATAATTTGTGTTTTTTATATAATGATTGGAGTAAAGAATTATGAAGAAATTATTTAGTTTGCTAATTGCTTTTACCTTGATAACTGCACTGGTTGGTTGTAGCAAAACTAATGTTG
>CAYJBU010000042.1:0-17007 GCA_964368155.1 uncultured Eubacteriales bacterium
AGCAATGACAGAAAGCAACTTTCTCAAATAAAAAATGTCCTCAGGCGAATTAGAAACGACTATTCCTCTACTTTAACTTTACAAGATTTGGCTATGGAAGCAGGGTTAAATCATCAATATCTGTGTAAAGCTTTTCGACAGCTAACAGGGAAAACTCCCATAGATTACTTGAACTATTACCGCATTGAATGTGCCTCTGAATTGCTTTTCGACACAAAATACAGCATTACAGAAATCGCTTATTCATGTGGATTCAACGATTTAAGCTATTTTATCAGACTATTTAAACGATATAAGAAAGTATCTCCAAAACAATACCGCAAGCAATTGTAGGTTTATTCGAGCTGTTTCGAACGCAGTTTTGTTTTAGAAATCCATTCTTTTGTGGCGAAATAGAGAAGTAATAAATTATATCTTAAATAAAAAAGAGGATAAGCACAATGCCTATCCTCTCATTTATTCTTAAATCAACTGCAATCTTGCCAAATGCAAGAAAAAATACAGATGAAATTATTTTGCATTAACAGCGTCTTTTAATGCTTTTCCTGCTTTGAATGCAGGTGATTTTGAAGCAGCAATTTCAATTGTTGCGTTTGTTCTTGGGTCTCTTCCTGTTCTTGCACTTCTCTCTCTAACTTCGAATGTACCAAAGCCCACTAATTGAACTTTTTCTCCTGCGATAAGCGCATCTGTAACTGAAGTTATAACTGCTGCTAAAGCGTTGTCAGCATCTTTTTTTGTTAATCCTGTTTTTTCTGAAATTGCTGTAATTAATTCTGTTTTATTCATTTAAAATTCCTCCAATAAATAATGTAATTTTTATATATTTGAGCGGTAACCCACTAAATAACTATTTTGTCGATTTCTCTTTTTGTGTGCTTGTATAACGCCTCTTCCGCATCTATCCCATTTTGTTGAGCAACTTCAACTATTTTAGCAAGTGCAAAACCAATGTCTTCTGTGCTAGAATTAGCATTTACCTCTAATTTGAATACGTTATCAAAGGTTTCAACTTTATACTTTATTGCCTTTTTTGTGTATTTTTGGTGTCTCATCAAGGCAGGCATTGCAGTCGTAATACTCTCAAAAGTTTCTTTCAGAGTTTCTTGACCTTTGGTTTCTTTCTTTATTTTATCCCAATTAGTTAAAACTTCATCGCTATTATCTGCAACCACGTCAGAAAAAACATGTGGATGGCGAGTGATAAGTTTGTTTGCAAGCTCGTTTACAACATCAGAAAAATCAAATCCACCCTCTTCTTTTTCAATCTGAGAATGAAAAACTACTTGAAGAAGTACGTCCCCTAACTCTTCTTTTAACAGTTCACGATTATCAGTGTCAATCGCCTCAACAGCTTCATAACACTCTTCAATAAACTCTCTTTTTATGCTTTTGTGATTTTGCTCTTTGTCCCAAGGACAACCATTTTCACTTCTTAAAATTTCCATAACTTTAAGCAAGTCAAAAATATCATATTCTTCCTTAGAACTAAACTCACGCAAACTACACATATTCTACCACACCTATCTCAATTTTACAAGTGTTTTCTTGATTTTTTTGCCACTAAATATGATTTTAATTCGTTTTTATTAACTGTTCCTGTCAAAAAAAGGAAAATCAAATAAATCGACGCTCCACATGCAATTGAAATAAGACAAATCAAGCTGTCACTTAGACCTAAATTCGTACAATAAACGGAGCTAAAAAAAGAAACTATACCGCAAATCATAGCACAAAAAAACGGATAAATCAAGCTATTTTTATAAGATAAATTAATTTTTACATATTTTTTCAAAGACACAAGACCCAGTATACATATGAGCAAATTTGAAACAAAGCTAGATATAGCGGCACCGTTTACATTTATCTGCACTACCGAGCACAACATATAGTTCAGCACAATTTTCACAAGTAATCCAACCATCAAAATTTTAACAGGAATTTTTTCTTTTCCAATCGCCTGTAACATCGCACTAATCGGAATACTCATGGCAGAAAAACAAGCAGTTACGCCCAAAATTGCAAGAATATTGCCTGTTATATCAATTGCACTTTGCTCGCCATAAATAAAGGAAACCAACGGTTTAGAAATCGAGCTTATCCCAATTCCTGCAGGAAATGCAATTAAAGCTGTTATTTTCAATATAACTTGCACATTGAACTTCACAGCGCCCATGTTTTTGCTAGCCCAGGCGGAAGTTAGATTTGGCAATGCACTAGTTCCCAGTGCTTGTGTGAGGGCAGGCACAAGCAAAAAAATAGTCACTGCATATGCATGACAACCGAAAAGGAAATTAGGTATTGTCGAGATATCTGCAAGATTTTGTTCAGGCAGTAAATCTTTATAAATCTCCAAAAGTGCTTCTGGTTGATTTTTCACTAACTCTGTCAAATTGCGTTGTAAAAAAGTTTGGTCGATAAGCGATGAAATGCTAAGAGCAAGCGAGCCAATTGCAATTGGAAGTGCAATTTTAAACAGTTTTTTTCGAATTGCGCTCCTTGAATGAGCAGTGGGCGACGCACGATACATGGTAATGTCGATATAGTCCCCCCGTTTTTTGTAATAAAAGAATAGGTATATATAGCTTAAAAACGAACCAATACTAACCCCCAAAATCGCCGCTGCTGCAGCGTATGAATACCCTGTTAAAACTGCTGTGTTTTCGTCGGTACTAAAACCGAAAATTGTTCCATACAAAGAATATTCATTGTGAATGTAATTAATTGTCCAAACAGCAAAAATCAGCCCTATCAACAATTTTGCAAGAGCTTCAATAACTTGTGAAACTGCAGTGGGGAACATATTTCTCAAGCCTTCAAAATACCCCCTGTAGACCGAGTTCAAACAACAAAACAGAAGTGTGGGTGATAAAATAATTATTGGCAAGAATGCGCCTTCATTCCCTATGTATTCGGTATAAGCTTGTGCAAAAATTATCATTGCGCTCATTCCGATAACTCCCGTTGTGAAGAAGATTGGAACAGACACACTTTTTATCGCTTTCACGTCTTTAAATCTGCCTGAAGAATAATTTTCTGCTACCATTTTTGCTATTGCAATTGGAAAACCAGCCGTTGCAAGGCTAAAAAACACAGCATAAAAATTATAAGCTGTGTTAAAATATCCCATTCCATTTTCTGTTATAACATGCGACAAAGGCACTTTAAACAATGCCCCCACAACTTTTACTATTACCATTGCAATAGTGAGAATTATAGCACCTTGAAGAAAATTATGCCTTTTTTTCATAAAAATCAATCCTAACCAAATTATATCTAGTACCCCGAACAAACACCTTGACTAAAGTAAAAGCAATACTAAAACTATCCATTCAGTCCTAATAAGCGTGTTTGCTTTCGTTATACATATAATTATGGTTAGGATATTAATTTAATTACCAATAAATTCTCTAAGCACCGAATTTTCGGGCACTAGAGCGCTATTAATTTTCTCAAATCGCATTAATTTAGCTTCCATGCTTCTGGCTTTTCTATAGTACAAACTGTCAGAAGCAATGTCTCTAATCAAAGGAATTGCAATGTTTCTTAGCACTCCAGGTTCGTAAATGTGTATTGAATTTACGGTGTAATCTGCAGTTAATCGATATGGACGAATGTATTTATCCTCACCGTCCATAACATCAGGCCACATCGAAAGTGTTTTTTCGGGTGGGCAACTCCTAAATTGAATGTCCCTTACAATTCTGCGTATCAGGCGAATATCTTCTGCCGACATAACGTCTCCGTTTGCATCTTTGATTGATTGCTTCACGCTTACATAAAGTTTCAAGAGTTTTTCTTCTGAAATTTCTTTGGTGAAAAGTGGATTTAATCCGTGAATTCCCTCCAGCACAACAATACTGTTTTCGTCCATTTCGTATTTTGTGGAAGAAATTGATTTTCCACTAGTAAAGTCAAAAGTTGGAACTTCATAGCTTTCGCCATTTATGATTTTTTTAATGCAGTCACATACTTTTTCTGTGTCCAGCGCCTTTACAGTTTCAAAATCTTTCGAACCGTCTGCTCTGACAGGAACTTTATCTGTGTCCAGATAAAAATTATCTAGCGAGAGTAAATGAGCTTTTTTATTAAGCTTATTTAAGTATTTACACAACAAGGTTGCAGTGGTGGTTTTGCCACTGCTACTAGGACCTGCAAGCATGCAAATATTAACATCATTTTTGTGTGTCACAATGTTGTTTGCAATTGTCTGTAAATGTTCGTGGTAACTTTGTTCCACTTCATAAATCATTTTCTCGGGATTTGCAATTGCCGCATCGTTAATCTGCTCTAAATGATTGATATATTTAATATATCCACTAGCAAAACTACTCATATGTAATACTCCATTCTTGTTTAAATTATCCACTTAAAACACGAGAAACATAAATTTTCACCGTGAATAACTTTCATGTGTTTATTTCAGATATTCCGAATAAAGACGAGTTATATCGTTCTTTCTTTGGATAATCTCTGAAAATCTGTCTATATATTCATACGGGTACTTAAAGTTAAAAATTCTATCTAATCTGCGAGAATTTGGGTCTTTGATTTTGCTTACTGCGCCTGCTCCACAAGCGATTATAGTTTGCCCCTCGTCCATTGTGTAAATATTATAAGCACATTCGGTTCTAGGCTTACACCAGCCCGTATTCTCACAGTTCCCAGCCATTCTGCTTTGCCTGTATAGATAATACGGAATAAAACCAGCTTCGGTCAGCTTTTCTTTGGAATATTCAACCATGCTGTCGGCAATATATCTGTTTCCATGATAATCCTTTGTCCCTTCATTCCTAAAAATATCTGCTGATTTTTTCAATGCCAAAGAATGAACCGTAATGTTTTCGGGTTCAAGTTCAATGATTTTTTCTAAAGTGGATTTAAAACTTTCAAAATCATCTCCTTGCAAACCTGCAATAATATCCATGTTAATCTCGTCAAAGCCAACTTTTTTTGCAAGGCTATATTTATCCAAAACATCTTGTGCGCTGTGCTTTCTGCCGATTAATTTCAACACCTCATCGTTAAGCGATTGTGGATTAATGCTAATTCTATTAATTCCACACTTTTTCAGCGCTTCAAGTTTTCCTCTGTCAATCGTGTCCGCCCTGCCTGCTTCAACCGTGAATTCTGTGCAATATGTAAAATCGTACAAATCTCTGATGCACTGTATCAGCGTTTCCAATTGCAACGAATTCAATGTTGTCGGAGTTCCACCACCTATGTAAACAGATTTCAAAGTCAGTCCTAAATCTTTCACGATTTTTGCAGTATGACTAACCTCTTCTAAAAGCAAGTCAAAATAAGGAGCTACAAGCTTGTCTGTTTTCTCGGTGCTTTGCGAAACGAAAGAGCAATAATTACAGCGAGATGGGCAAAAAGGTATGCTGACATACAAGCTGAAATCCATCTTTCCACTTTCATATATAAACGGTCTTTGGATTTCTGCAATTTCTTTTAAATAGTCGATTTTCTCTTTTGTTACAAGGAAATTCTCTTTGAAAATTCTAACAGCCTCCGCTTCACCGTGTGCGTCTTCATAGTTTAGGTAAAGTCTTACGGGGTGAATTCCGGTTAATATCCCCCATTTTGGGCTGTAACCGCTATGTTGTTCTAAAAGCGAAAAAAGCTTTGCAGAAATTTGTGTTTCCTTGTTCGAATTCTCTCCCGAAACTTCTATAATCTCGCACAATTCAAACACTCTAATCTCTGCAGTTGACTCTCCTAAAGAAATAGATAAATCAGGATTTTCAACAGGCTCTTTCGTCACTTTTAGTTGCTCATATGGATAAAAAACTCTAAATAAATTCCCTGCCTCATAATGCAGAAAATCGTCACTTACATAAAAAATCATTCTATGTTACCAAAATATGGATTAGTCGCTTTTTCTGCAGATAATCTTGTATTCTCGCCATGTCCGCAGTGCAAAATGTAATCGTCGCTCAAGGCTTTGAGTTTTTCAACCGATTGCATCAGCACTTTATAATTCCCTGTCGGCAAATCTTCTCTGCCAATTGTTCCTCTCATTACCATGTCGCCACAAAACATATGCTTGCCAGAAATATAACAGCAACTGCCTTTTGTGTGCCCTGGTGTGTGAAATGCTGTAATTTTCGTCTCCCCAAGCATAAAGCTCTCTCCATCTTCCAAAGTAATATCAGGAGTAATCGTAATTGCAGTTCCAATTTTAGAAGAAAGGTTTAAATCAGGATTTAACAGTAACTCTTTTTCGTCTTTATGACAGACAACTTTTGCACCATATTTTTTCTTAATTTCTTCAACACTCATAATATGGTCGTAGTGAGAATGTGTGAGTAAAATATACTCAATGCTTTCAAATTCATCGTAAGAACTATCGGTGAATGAAGGGTCGACTATAGCTGCTTTTCCGCTTTTTTCATCCAATAAAACAAAGGAGTTTTCTGCGAACATCCCTTTTTCTAAATAATCTCTAACCATTGTAAAACCTCTCTTTTCTATCAAATCTTTGTGACAAGCTCACTTTTTTAGGCGTCATACCTCTAAATCGTCATATGTTTTTATATTAAAAGTGTATTTGCTATTTGCATTTTCAGTTTCTGTCAATAGAAATAACTCCTTTGATTTTCTTTAGCCTCTCAATGACAGACTGTAAATGTTCAAGTCCGTTAATCGTGATTGTTGCTGTGATAATTGCCGTTCCCGAAGATGGAATTGCCCTTGAATTCAACGCATGTATGTCTAGGTGCATATTAGAAAGTTGCACTGTAACATCTGCAAGCAGTCCTTGTCTGTCGGTTGAAATAATATGCAAAGTAGATTTAAAATCTTCTTTCACGTTGCCTTGCCAGTGCACAGTAACCCACCTGTCAGGCTCTGCAGAAAGGCTCAAATCGTTCGGTACGTTAATACAAGACTTTTTGTGTATTGACACACCAAAGCCTCTTGTAATAAAACCAATAATTCCGTCACCCGGCAAAGGATTGCAACATTTTGAAAACTTGATTAAACAACTGTCAATTCCATCGACAACAACTCCACCAACCGCAGTTTTTTCGGGTTTGTCTTGCGCAATAATCTCAGAAATTTGAACAACTGTGTTTTTCTTTTCAAGTTTAACCGCTTCATCTTTAATCCTTGGTAGTATTCTCCAAAGCTGAATTCCACCATAGCCAATCGCTGCATAAATGTCCTCGAGTGATGCACAACTGTATTTTTTACCAACTGAATCGAAAATGAATTTATACAACTCTTCCGACAAGAGAATGCTGTTTCGTTTACACTCTCTTTCAAATTCACTTTTTCCCTCAAGAATATTTTCGTCTCTTCTCTCTTTTTTAAACCATGTTCTGATTTTATTCCTAGCTTCGCTGGTTCTAACTATAGAAAGCCAATCTCTGCTTGGACCCCTTGTAGCATCTTTTGTGGTGAGAACTTCAATAATTTCTCCTGTTTTTACCTTGTAATCAATCGAAACTATTTTTTTATCTACCAACGCACCCGTCATCCTGTTTCCAACCGCACTGTGAATAGCATATGCAAAGTCGATAACATTCGACCCCATAGGCAACGAGATAACGTCTCCTTTTGGAGTAAAAACAAACACTTCTTCGGGTACTAAATCTGTCTTAATTGAGTTAATAATTTCAGTTACATCACTAGTGTTTTCTTGATTTTCAAGAATTTGTCTAATCCACTGCAAGCGCTTGTCAAATGAGTTATCCTCTGCTTTGGACTCATTAATCCCAAGTTTATATTTCCAGTGTGCAGCAATTCCAAGCTCTGCTGTTTGGTGCATATCCCATGTTCTGATTTGCACTTCAAATGGCAGGCCTTTTCTTCCTATTACTGTTGTGTGTAAGCTTTGATACATATTAGGTTTTGGGGTTGAAATATAGTCTTTAAACCTGTTAGGAATTGGCTTATACAAGTCGTGAATAATCCCCAACACATTATAGCAATCTGTAATCGTTTTGGTAATAATTCTTAAGGCAAACAAGTCATAAATCTCGTCAAAGTTCTTGCCCTGAATAAACATTTTTCTGTAAATTCCATTTATGCTTTTAACTCTACCCTCGATATGAACAGAGGGCAAAATTTGCTCTATTCTATTAATGATTTCATCTCTCGTATCGCTGATAAATTTTAACCTTACTTCATCATGCATTTTAAGATTTTGAATAATCTCGTCATACGCTATTGGGTCAAGATATTTAAGCGAGGTGTCCTCCATGAACTCCTTAACTCTTCTCATACCCAACCTGTGCGCAATTGGCGCATAAACCTCTAGGCACTCAAGCGATTTATCTCTTTGTTTTTGTGCAGAAACATATTCAAGAGTGCTTAAATTATGCATTCTGTCTGCAAACTTAACAATGATAACTCTGATGTCTTCCGCCATAGCCATCAGCATTTTTCTTACGTTTTCTGCCTGTAATTCTTCTCTTGTAGAATATTCAATTTTAGAAATTTTAGTCAATCCGTCAATCAGTTTTTCAACATCAGTTCCAAACATTTTTCGGATTTCTTCCAGCGTCACATCCGTATCTTCTACCACGTCATGCAAAAGTCCTGCAGCTACAGAAGGTGAATCCATTCCCATTTCAAGCAAAGTAGACGCAACCGACAACGGATGAATAATATAAGGCTCACCCGATCTTCTCTTTTGATTGACATGTGATTTTTCCGCTAAATCATATGCCTTTTTAATCAAAGCTATATCATATTTCTTTCCTGTCTTCTTTATATTTGCTAGCAATTCTTCATAAGTATTTGTGACGACTACCATCTAACGCTCCTCTCATTCTACATGACCTCTTTCAAATATTTTCATTTCCCCTTGTATAGCATAATCCTGTTTACCGCATGATTAATATTTGTATAAATTTCGTTCCAATTACAGTATTATCGCCATGAAATGCGTATTTTATATCAATTTGTGTCTATATCGCTAAGTTTCTTAACTTATCTAATACTTTACAATTCATTATATCTGTTTTTCCTGTTGCTGGCAACACCTCTACCGAAAGAATATCCTCTTTTACCACAGAAATCAACTCGCATTCAATCAACGCGTCAAGCGAAATTAAAAGTTTCCCTAAATTAAATTTAGCCTGTGGCAAATCACAAAGAATTTGCATCAATGAGTAGAGACTAGTGTCGCTATATTTAAAAAATCTATATAGCAATGCAAAATCCTCTTTGCTAGGAGCGATGATATCGTATTCTTCTTGTTTCAGATTTTCACTCCTCATGTATTTTTCATAAAGCCTGTACGCATTGTTTTGCTTGTCTATATCAATACTATGCGGTTTCAGCGCTTTTATAACAATCGAAAGGGCCGAATTTCCGTTAAATTGATTTACACTCAAATTTACAGCCAAATCCAAAATCGTTCCAATTTTATACACAAAGTTCTTTTTCTCACAAAAGAACAGCATTGCGTTAACCCTAGAGTCGCCCTTAGTAAATTCAAGTCTTAAGTGATTTTTTTCTGCGCCAACTGCATTTATTCCCGACAACTTCATTGAATATAGTCCAAAAAGCGGAATTTGATTATCTTTTCCAAACGGTTCTAAATAGCTCAATTGTTCAGGAATTTCTACGCTTAGCGCAGCAGGTTGCAACTTCAAATCTAGCAAGATAACAGGAAAAGGCATTATGTCATTATTAATTTTTGCATATTCATTTAGTTTACTAGTGAACAATTCTATGTTAGCACTATCCAAGGACAACCCACAAGCAAGTGTGTGTCCACCGAATTTTGAAAGCAAATCTTTGCATGAATTCACTGCATCAAAAAGATTAAAACCCTCTACACTTCTGCCACTTCCCTTGGCGTTTTCCTTGTCAATAGACAAAACTATAGTAGGTTTTGAATATCTTTCCACCAATCTCGAAGCGACAATTCCAATCACTCCTTCGTGCCAATCGTTACCTCCAACGACTAAAACTCTTGAATACTTCAAAGCAACATTACTTTCGATTTGTTCGATTGCTTGTTCCAAAATCTCTGCTTCAATTTTCTTCCTTATCGCATTGTCGTTTAATATATCTTCACAAAGCGCTTGCGCTTCCTCTTCATCATCTGTCAAAAGCAGATTTACAGCCTTTAATGCGTGCCCAATTCTGCCTGCTGCATTCAGTGCAGGAATAATGCTGTATGACAGCGATGTGCTGTCGATTTTTTTTGATTTTGAACTATTAAGAAGTGCAGAAAGTCCAAGCCTTGAAGTCTCGCTTATTGAGGCAAGTCCATTTTTTAGCAGTGTTCTGTTTTCACTCATAAGAGGAACAACATCGGCGATTGTGCCAAGTGTTGCAAGGTCACTAAACCTTTCCATAACCTCGGTTTCCTCTTCTAACTGCAATTCAAGCGCAAGTGCAAGTTGCAATGCAACTCCTGCACCACAGTAGCCCTTAAATTCGCTCATGCAGTCTTCCCTGTGTGGATTTACCACTGCAACTGCATCGGGTAATTCACTTTGAACTTTGTGATGATCGGTGATAATTGTGTCAATCCCCAGCGATTTTGCATAAGCAACTTCATTAAAGCACACAATCCCATTGTCAACGGTTATAATCAGCTTTACATCGAATTCTTTTAGCTTGTCAACGGCTTCCATATTTAAGCCATAGCCCTCGGTTTGTCTCTCGGGAATATATGATATTACATCTGCGCCAATAGCCCCAAGATATTCATACAAAATAGCAGTGGAGGTTATGCCGTCTGCATCATAGTCGCCAAACACTGCAATTCTCTGAAAATTGTCCACTGCACGAATAACTCTATCGACTGCTTTTTCCATGTCTGCAAACTCAAATGGAGACTGCGAAAACTCAGTTTCGTTTAAAAACTCGTCTATCAATTCAATGTCAAGTCTTTGAGACAAAAGAATAGAAATGATATTTGGAAGCGAATATTGCTCCACAATATCAAGTGCCTTTTCTTTATCAAACGGTCGGACTTTCCACATCTTTATATTCATATTGATTCTCACTTCATTTTAATTAATACCTGCTGAACAACTTGAAAATGGCTTTCTAACGCAAAAGAAAGCTGTTTTCAAGTTGTCGAAGTGCAAGGGTTTTCTTGACATTTTAATAAAATCCTTGCACTTCGATTTTCGCCTTTGGCGAAAATACAGCAGAAAGTATCAAGATAAGCCGTAAAATTTGCTCTGTGAACGAATTTTACAACAAACGCTTTGCGTTTGTTCTGAATAACTTGTTATTCAGTAGGCTTTAATTATTTGATTTTATCATAAATCGAAAGAAAAAACAATGTTTTTGACAATATTTTATAGCTTAGTCATGTGCAAAAATAAATCTATAGTCATTCTTTTAAACAACAAGTAAATAAAAATCGAGGGTTAATTCTTCATCAACCCTCGAAATTAAACATTCGATATTTAAATTATAAGAATGGATATGGATCTACTCTCCAACCATTTTGATACACTTCAAAGTGCAAGTGGTTACCAAAGCTGTAGCCTGTACTTCCTATGTATCCAATAACTTGTCCTTTTTGAACATATTCACCGGCTGAAACTGCCATTGTGCTCATGTGAGCATAACGTGTTGAGTAAGTTCCGTTGTGATAAATCAAAACATTTTCACCCCAAGACCAATGTGACTCTGCAGATAGCACTTGTCCTGCCTCTGCTGCTACAATTGGTGTTCCATATGGAGCAGCTATGTCAAGACCATAGTGACCTGCGCCAGGGTTATAATACCAAGAAATACTTGAATTTGAATAGCCCGGAACCGGCCAAGCTGCATAAAATCCACTTGAACCTCCGCCGCCGCTACCGTTAATACCGTTATCTACATCAGTATTTCCACCGCCTTGATTACCCTCTTGTTGTGCTAACCATTCTTCGTAAGCTTTTCTCTCTTCTTCTTCTTTTATACGTTGCTCTTCAATTAGCCTATCAATTTCCGCTTGATACTCTGCATCTTGTTCTTTTAAATCACCAATTTCATCTTGTGTCAATTGAGCATTTTCCTCAAGTGCCAAAATTAATATGATATTCTCTTGACTTAAGTCTTCTAAGTCTTTTTTGTCTACTTCAAGTTGTTTTTTTAAGTTTGCTACTTCGGCTTTTTCTGCGTTCAATCTCTCTCTGTCTGCTTTAGTAATCTCGATATACTCGTTAATTTCATCCATTAACTTTTGGTCGTGTTCTGCAACAACATCAAGAGCAACAGTTCTTAATGAGAAATCGTAAAGACTGGTTGAATTTAAAAGCATTTCCAAAGTGCTGATTTCCCCTGCTTTGTAAACAGCTTTAATTCTAGCCGCCAGCAATACCAAAGTCGCTTCATATTCTTTTGCATACTCACCAAGTTTAATCTCTAAATCTGAAATACTCTTATTTAATTTGGTAATATCAGTGTTTGCATTGTCAATTCTTTCTTTCAATAAATCAATTTTTTGAACTAAAGTTTCTTGATACTCTTTTGCGTCTGCCTCGTCAGCTTTAAGCTTATCTAATTTTTCCTGTAAATCCTCTTCTTGTTGTCTTAATTCTTCTTGCTTCTCTTTAATTTCGTCAATTGTCGATGCTGAAATGCTCATCGGAACTGCAAAGAGTAGACATAAGATTAGACATAGAATTCTGGTTCTAGTTTTTTTCATGTATAAATACCTCCAAATGCACCAGTTATGTTTTTAACTGACTGCTCCGAAATTATAACACGTTTGTAACCAAATGTCTACACATACTTGCCACAATTAACATTTTGTACAAAAAAAATTTATAATTGAATTTTTATACAAATTATAATTCCCAGCATATATTTTGTTGCTTTATTAAAGCAAACTAACTTTCAAATTGACATTATTTTTTTCAAAAAAACATAACATTTAAGCCAAAACACTAGACTTGTTTGGTTTTATCGCATTAAATGTTTATGTAATTATATCTCTAAACTCAAAGCAAAAGAGTAGTTCAAAAATGAACTACTCCGAGCTAATTTATCATTCTAAATAGAATTAATATTCACAAACACTCAAAAGCGCAATTAAAAATAAGGGTATGGATTTACTCTAGTGTCGTTGAAGTAAACCTCAAAGTGAAGGTGATTTCCTGTCGAAAATCCTGTTGAACCAACATACCCTATCACTTGTCCTTCCTTTACATAATCTCCGCTTGAAACAATATAACTGCTTAAATGAGCATATCTTGTGGAGTAGTTCTCATCGTGGTACAATAGAACGGTTTCACCCCATGACCAATGAAAATCTGCAGATAACACTTTTCCATCACTTGCTGCGACTATTGGAGTTCCGTAGTTCGCCGCAACATCTAATCCGTGATGTGATTGTCCGTTATAATGCCATGAAATTGAATTTTCGCCATATCCGGGAACAGGCCACAACAAATCAATAACTTCATAATCTTCCTCAATGTCAAGCTGAGCCGAAGCGATTACCTCATTTTCTTGCTGTGCAATTCTTTCTTGTCGAATTAAGTCTAAAACCCTTGTTTCTTCTTGTTGCAAAGAATCCAATTGCTCTGATGATATTTCTATATCTTTTTGCCATTGAGTTATGAATTTTTCGTTGTCGATGTAATAATTATTCAGTTCTACAATTTGTAATTCGAGCGATTTCTTCTCGTTTGCAAGTTCTTCTTTTTTTGTTACAAGTAAATGTCTCTCGTCTTCTGTTTGCTCCATCGCAAGATTAATCTCTTCTATGATTATTTCTCCTGCTTCGGCGATTTCTTCAATTGCTTTTTTACTTTGAGTAAAACTGTAGATATCGGGTGAGTTAGCAAGAATGTCCACTATACCCAAAGGGCCCGTGACATAATTGAACTTCAATTGCTCTTTCAGTGCGTCTAAATTCTTGGAATACAGGTCGAAATACCAATTTATTTCTTCTTCAAGAACTGCAATCTCTTCGTCTAATGAGGCGATTTTATCGGTAGTCTCATCAATTTGATTTTCTAGATTTGTTATTTCTACTTTAATCTTTTCGTTTTCTGTCATGGCAACTTCTTCTTTTTGCTCAAGACTAGAAATTTCTTCGTTCAACGTGAAAATTTCTGAACTGATTTTATCTTTTTGCTCTTCTAACTGCTCGTCCGCACTGACAATAAATGTAGTTTGTAGGATAACAAAAATTAACAACAGTGACATTATTTTCTTTTTCATATAATTTACTTCCTTTCGAGGAGATGCGGAAATTCAAAAGATTTCCCATCAAAATCTATAGAAGCACTGTGCATTCAGCTTAAAAAAATTGCACTATTACTTCCACAAAAGTAATTATATGACATTTATTCCATTTTTATACATTCATATTAATCTGCTTGTCCCAAGCCTGCTTGCACCCAGTTCAATAAATTTTTCTGCATCACTCATTCCCGAAATACCTCCGGATGCCTTAACTTTTACATTTTCAGATACATTTTTCACCATCAACTCTACATCTTCCACAGTTGCACCGCCTCCACCAAAACCAGTTGAAGTTTTGATATAGTCTGCTCCACTTTGTGACACAATTTTACACATTTTAATCTTTTCTTCGTCTGTGAGCAGACAAGTTTCAATGATAACTTTCAAAATTTTGTCACCACAAGCAGATTTTATCTCTTTGATTTCATTTAGAACATAGTCGTATTCCCCAGCCTTTAGCATACCTATGTTAATAACCATGTCAATCTCGTCTGCCCCATCTTTCAGAGCGCTTTTAGTTTCATAAATCTTTGAATCTGTGCTGTTGTTTCCGTTTGGAAAACCGATTACTGTGCAAACAGAAAAATCTTTTCCAACGAACTCTTTTGCTTTTTTAACATAGCAAGGAGGTATACAAACACTTGCTGTATTGTTCTTCACCCCTTGTTCGCACACTGTTTTAACATCTTCCCAAGTTGCAGTTTGTTTTAGAACAGTGTGGTCGACATATCCCAAAATATCTTTCATTATATTACTCCAATCTCATTCAATCTGTGTTCTCTTATTATATTATTTAAGTTTATTCAGTACCGATGTTCCAATCGTATTATCAGGCATTTTCACATTGAAATTCTCTGCAATCGTCGCTCCAATGACTGCAAAGTCTTCAGAAACTCCGAGATTTTCAGTTTTTTCAAATTTAATGGAATAAATCAAAAGAGGAACTTGCTCCCTTGTGTGGTCACTCCCCTTAAATGTCGGGTCGTTTCCGTGGTCTGCTGTGAGCATGAGCAAATCGTCGTTTTTTAGCTCTTCAAGTAAACTTCCAAGCTTTTCATCGAATTTCTCGAGTTCGTTAGCATAGCCTTCAACATTTCTTCTGTGCCCCCAAAGAGCATCAAAATCCACCAAATTCACAAAGCACAATCCGCTCCAATCCTGCTTTGCAATCTCTATAGTTTGCTCCATTCCCATAACAGAACTTTTTGAGCGATTGTTTTCACTTATGCCTTGTCCATCAAAAATATCGTTAATTTTTCCGACAGAAATCACCTTGACTCCATTTTCAACAAGCGCATCCAGCACTGTTTTTGAAAATGGCTTCAGTGCATAGTCATGCCTGTTTGAAGTTCTTTTAAACTCGCCTTTTTTAAACCCTGTGTATGGCCTTGCAATGACTCTTCCCACTTTCCATTCTTCTCTCATGGTGAGTTCTCTTGCAATTTCGCAGTATTTATACAGCGTGTCCAATCCCATAATCTCTTCATTTCCACAAATTTGCAAAACAGAATCAGCCGAAGTATATACTATTATATGTCCGTTCTTAATTTCCTCTTCTGCTAACTCTTCGATAATTTGCGTTCCACTAGCGCTTTTGTTCCCGACAATTTTTCTGCCAAATTTATTTTCTAATTCAGAAATTAGCTCCTTTGGAAATCCGTTCTCGGTAAAAGTTTTAAACGGAGTTTTTGTGTTAAGCCCCATCATCTCCCAGTGTCCTGTCATGGTGTCTTTTCCAACGCTTTTTTCATTCAACCTCATGTAATAAGCACTTGGGCTTTCCACTTCTTCCACACACTCAAGTTTGTGAAGATTTGCAATTCCCAGTTTTCTCAAATTTGGAATTTTCAATTTAAGCGATTTTGCAATGTTCCCCAAAGTGTCGGCTCCGACATCGCCATATTCATAGCTGTCGCTCATTTCACCAATTCCAAGTGAATCTATTACAATTAAGAAAACTCTTTTAAAATCCATAATTCTGACCATGCCTTTCTTTTTAAAGTAGAACTTTATATAATAAATTTACTCTCATCTCCTGATTTTGCATCAGCTTTTATCAGTTCTCGAATTGCTTGAATTCCAACTTTAATCGCAATTTCTGTGTCATGGACAACAGGGTTTTCAAGCCCCTCTTTTTCTCTTTCTTGATTTGCAACGGTTAAAAACACAGAGCCACAACGAACTTTCAAAAAACTCGCAACAACAAAAAGTGCTGCTGATTCCATTTCAGATGCTTTACACCCAAGCCTTTTCCACGCTTCCCATTTGCTCTGCAATTCATATGAAACAGGCATTATTTCGGGAGAATGTTGTCCGTAAAAAGCATCTTTACACTGCACAACTCCGTGATGATGTTTAACATTTAAAGACCTCGCAGCCCTCACCAACGCATTTGTGATGTCCAAATCTGCAACTGCAGGAAACTCAATAGGTGCATATTCTTTGCTTGTGCCCTCCATTCTAATCGCACCTGTTGCAATCACCACATCTCCGCCCATAACGTCAACATCAATCCCGCCACAAGTTCCAACTCTAATGAATGTATCCGCTCCGCACTTCACCAACTCTTCCATTGCAATAGAGGCAGAAGGACCTCCTATACCTGTTGAAGTCACGCTTACCTTCACTCCGTCAAGCTCGCCTGTGTATGTCACATATTCTCTGCTGTCAGCAATCAACTGTGGATTGTCAAAATGCGCTGCGATTTTGGCACAACGCTTTGGGTCGCCAGGCAATATAACATATTTCCCAACGTCCCCTTTTTTAAGATTAATGTGATACTGTAGCCCTGCTTCTCCTGAATATTTTTGCATAAACTCAAATCCTTTCTATTTTTCTTGC
>CAYJBU010000043.1:0-2295 GCA_964368155.1 uncultured Eubacteriales bacterium
CTAATTTCTCTTTTCAGAACTTTTATCTTTTTCATTTTTACTTAACAGTGCCAAAATTTATTATTTTAATCTTGAATATCACTGACAAATATGTTAATATATTATACAGCGAGGTGATTATTCTTGTATAAACTTATCATAATCGAAGACGAACAGTTCATTAGGAATGGTCTGACTAAAATGTTAAATTGGAACAACTTAGGTTTTAATCTTATATCTGTTTTTTCTTGTGGAAATGACGCAATAGATTTTCTCACAAAAGTAGACATAGATGTTATTTTATCCGATATTAAAATGAGCAACGGTACAGGTCTTGATGTTGCAAAATTCGTTTACGAAAACAACTTGCCTATCAAAATAGTGTTTTTAAGTGCTCACGATGGTTTTTCTCTTGCTCAACAAGCAATTCAATACGGTGTAGAGAAATATCTGCTTAAGCCTTTGTCTCTCCCCGACATAAGAGAAACTTTTTCCGAGCTAAAGGAAAAACTCGATAAAGAAACTGCACTAGAAGATGCATTGATGTTTAAGTCAAACTCCTATCAGAATATTATTGATTATGAGATTGAAAAAATCTTGAGTATATTGTATAGTAACAACATTCATTCCCAAGAACAATATGATAAAACACTTGTGTTTTTTGAAAAACACTCCTTAGACATGAAACCACTTAGGCTTTTTCATTGCAAGTTAAATCTTATACAAAACGACAGTTATAACTCCATTGTAGTAAACTATGGTTTGCAGGAGTTCAACGATCAGTTAATCCATATCCTTTCTTCTTTTGATGACAGGCTAACCTACTATAACATGGAATGTAAAGACGGGGTTTTCATCGGTTTTTTCTTGGAAAGACCTCTCTCTTCAAACGATAACCCTATTAACACTTCATTGTTTGATAACATTCCTATGGTTGTTAAAACACTTACAAACTTAACTTCCGAAGTTACAGACAAAGAAGAATACTTAAATATTTACGAATATGCAGATAAAAAAGTTAAGAAAGATTTAGATACAACTCTGGTTGAAAATCTTCAAGAAATAAAAGACAAAACTCTTAAGGCAATCATCGAAAGAAAAAATAATGAAACCACTTGGAGTGAATTTCTTGATTTCACTTTACCACTCAGTTTGGACGCAACTTATCAACACATTCTACACATTGCATATCGTTATATTAATCACTTATATCAAAACGACAAAAGCGAATCTTTTGCGACACTAACCTCAAACCTTTCGTCGCTTTTCAGCATAAAAGATAGGAATTCTTTAATCCTTTGGTGTGTTGAAAAATTTGAGCATCTTCGTGATACCGCTTTAGAAACAAGATATACAGACAGCATTTCTAAAATCGAAAAGTACATTCATGATAATTATAGCCAAAACCTATCATTAACCACTGTTGCAGAAGAATTCTACTTCAACCCGGTATATTTAAGCCGTAAATTCAAACAACAAACAGGTAAAAACTTTACAATTTATCTTGCAGAAGTAAGGGTGAAAGAGGCTAAAAGACTAATACTAAACACAGATAAAAAAATTAAGGATATTTGTGAGATAGTAGGATATAGCAACATAAAATACTTTTACAGAATTTTTAAAAGTGTCACAGGGTACACACCAACTGAATACAGAGATAAACTTCCCCACAACAAATAATTTTGCGAGTGACAGTTCTATATTATTATAATGGTTTTATCCAATTATTAATATGAACTGCCCCTCGCAATTTTCTTTTTATTTAGTATGAAATTTTAATGAAAAATATTAACCTTCAACTGACATGATGTAATCTTGCATTTCTTTTACATACTCTTCTCCGCCTGCTGCGTACCAACCGTCAAGAATGCTATCCCACTCATCGATAGGTAAATCGCCAACGATAATTTGAGAAATTTGTGCTTTCATTTGTGTTTCATAGTCGATAAATGTTGGGTTATCTGCAGCAGATGGTCTAAATCCTCTATCAACTGTGAATGTATAGTGGTCTACACAAGCTCCAATAAGGTCTTCGACTTCTTGTCTTCCTTCTGGTGGTGTGTTAAGGCTAATGAAGAATGATGGGTCGCTGTTTCTTCTAACCATTTGTCCACCGATAGCTGCAGTACCTAGATAAGAATCTGTTTTTAGGTATTCCCCGTCTTCAATTGTATATGTAAGATCTAACATACCGTATTTTGTGTTATCCCAATATTCATCAGAAAGTGCATATTCAAAAACTTCAACAATTCTTTCAGGCTGCTCTGCTGTGCTAGAAATTGCATGTAGTCCCCAGAAACCTATTGAGAATGAACC
>CAYJBU010000043.1:2395-5833 GCA_964368155.1 uncultured Eubacteriales bacterium
AGTGCTTCTTTGTAATTGTCATGTTCTCTTGAATACATCAAGTTCATGTATGTTCCGTCGTCTTGAAGTTGCCAGCCTGAAATACCAAAAGCATTTGGGAA
Organism: uncultured Eubacteriales bacterium; assembly: GCA_964368155.1. Classification (GTDB taxonomy): domain Bacteria; phylum Bacillota; class Clostridia; order Oscillospirales; family Acutalibacteraceae; genus SIG603. The sequence goes on from CAYJBU010000043.1 coordinate 2,497, forward strand.
TTGTATTGAGATGTTACCGTTTGAATCTGCATACGCACTTAGTCCATATGTATCATCAATTCCATTGCCATCTGGATCGTCTTTTGCGAAAGCAATCAAGATTTCTTCTAGTTGTTCAATTCCAATATAACCGCCTAAATCTACTTCAATACCTAGTGTTTCTAACCAGTCAGTTCTGAGACCAAAACCATCTTGACGTGCGATAGAAGTTCTTGGAATACCGTAAATTCCGCCATCTTGCATAATATCAAGCGTGTCAAACGAAATTGGATAAGAATATTTCATGATATTTCCGTCTTCAGGAATATAATCAGCTATGTTAATAAATACGCCGTCTCTAACTGCGTCAACATATGTTTTGTTGATATGACTTTGAATAAGTGATACATCAGCATATTCACCACCAACTATCATAAGCTGAATTTGCTCGTCATAACTTGTTGCAGGAGGTATTTGCAAATCAATTTTTACGTTTAATGCCTCTTCAATGCCTGCGATATAAGCGTATGAACCTTCGTCCATTTCATTAACTTTTGCAATCATTCTAAATTCATAAAGTTCGTTTTCTGTATCGCCGCCACCTGTGCTCTCTGTATCTCCTCCTGTTGAAGTAGTTGCAGTGGAAGTTGTTCCGCCACCTGTACTGGAAGCCGGAGCTTCTTCAGGTGCTGCACACGCTGCTAAGCTGGATATCATCGCTGCTGCCAATAGAGTTGTGATAATTCTTTTTTTCATTACTAGACCTTCCTTTCAAGTAGGTAGATTGTTTACAATTTAATTGCAAAGCTTACTCCTGAGTTTTAATTTTATGTAAATTCTAATAAGAGAATCTCCTATTATCCTTTTACCGCACCTATCATAACACCTTTTGTAAAGTGTTTTTGAATGAATGGATATACTGCCATAATTGGCACCATTACCACAACTGTAGAAGCATATTTTAATGAATCCAGCGGCAATGCACCCATGTCGACCTCTGCCATGTTGCCCTCTGCATTAAGCATTGCAGTGTTAGCTTGCATGATTATCTCACGAAGAACCAATTGCACAGGCCACAATTCTTGATCTCTTGCATATAGAATTGCACTGAAATAGCTGTTCCAATAACCAACTGCTGCAAACAATGCAATAGTAGCTATAACTGCTTTTGAAAGTGGAACTACAATTTGGAATAACACTCTTGGCTCACTCGCACCGTCTACTCTTGCAGCTTCTAACAACTCTTGCGGAAGTTCTTTAAAGAAGTTCAACATCAAGATAACATTGAAAGCGCTAAGAATACCAGGGAGAATTTGAGCAAATATATTGTTGTATAAGCCTAAATCTCTGATAAGTAAGAAGTTTGGAACTAAACCACCGTTGAAAAGCATAGTGAAAATGATGACTGTCATGAAAAATCCTTTTCCACGAAAACCGCCTCTTGAAAGCGGATATGCTGTTAAAATTGTGATTATCAGTGTAAAAAGAGTTCCTGCAATTGTGATAAAAATTGTATTTCTGTAACCTATCATTATAAGATTACTGCCAAACACTGCTTCGAAAGCTGCAAAGTCAAAATCATATGGGATAAACATCCATGGATTTGTAGCATATGCTACATAGCTTGACATAGAAACTGCTAATACGTTCATAATAGGATAAAGCATCGCTATTGCCACAAGTGTAATAACACCATAAGATATAAAATCAATGACTCTATCGTCCCATCTTGCTTTTACTTTTACTTGTTTATTTCCTACCATAGACCTCTCTCACCAACTTTCTTCGCAAATATATTTGTTGTGAATATCATAATGCATCCAACTGCTGATTGAAATAATCCTACTGCTGTGGCATAGCTAAATCTGCCTTCTCTGATACCTACTTTATATGTATATGTTTCAAACACTTCAGAAACTGAAATATTCAATCCGTTTTGTAGTAAGTAAACTTGTTCAAATCCGTTGTTTAATATAGAACCCATTCTAAGTATCAACATAACTATAATTGTTGACGCGACACAAGGTAATGTAATGTACCTAATTCTTTGGAATCTAGTCGCTCCGTCAATTGTTGCTGCTTCATAAAATGTTGGGTCAATTCCTGCCATTGCTGCAAGATAAACAATAGTACCCCAACCTGCACCTTTCCATATTTCACTAGAAACCAGAACCGTTCTGAAATAATCAGGTGATGACAAGAACGGTATACTCTCTCCTCCTGCTAGTTCAATCAAGTGATTAACAACTCCAGTTGAAGGTGACAATATATTGTTAATCATACCAACAACCACAACCCAAGATATAAAGTGTGGCAAATATAGAATAGTTTGCATAACTCTTTTATATTTTATTTTTTTCATTTCATTTAGCATTAAAGCTAAAATAACCGGAACCGGAAAAGAGAAAATCAATCTAAGCATACTAATTATAATTGAATTTGAAAGAACATTCCAAAACGCTGTCGACTGAAAAAGATACTCGAATTGCTCAAAACCGACCCATTCACTTCCCCAAATACCTCTAGTGGCTTTAAAATCTTGGAAAGCCATTAAAATTCCGCCCATTGGTATGTATTTAAAAATAAATAAAAACAACATCCCGGGTAGTATGAAAATATACAACCAATAGTTATTTTTGAAGTACTTGAAAAAACTTTCCTTTGGTACCTGAAGACTCAAGTCTACATTTTGTGCATTTTTTGTGCCAACATCATTTTTCATACACATTCTCCATTCTACGATTTTTTTAGTAAAACAAACAACTCCTCATATGCAATTAGCATTGAATTTTGTTCTTTGTCCTGTTAAGATTGTATATATTATACATCAAACAAACAAATTTTGTAACTCACATAATTAACTGCTATTCATTCATTTTGACAATCTTATCATTGCAAGTGTATAATTTTATACTTTAGGTATAATATTTTAACTTTATATTCATATTTTTTTCATTTTGTATCTTAAAAAAGAATATTATAGACAAAATAAATTAATATAACTTCTGAAATTATTGACTTTTAATGAAAATTAACATATAATTTTTACTATGTTAATCATATATTAGTCACATATTTTAACCTATAATTCATACAAAATACATACAATGTCAAAAAGAAAGAAAAAATAACCATGAAAAAGAAATTTATAAAAATGTTTTTATACAATTTGTTGCTTGTCTCTTTAGCTGTTCTAATTCCTGTAATTATTATTTCATTTAATTATTATTTCACACTAAGAGATACGTATACAAGAGAAATTGACAGTGCACATAAAAACACTTTAGTTAACTCCACTCAAACTATTGATATGCTGTACAGACAAATTTCATACACTATTTCAGGCTCTTTGGCGAAT
>CAYJBU010000043.1:5843-16474 GCA_964368155.1 uncultured Eubacteriales bacterium
CCACAAACTATAGTAATGACTCATCTGTTACCCACTGGGAAGAGTTCCAAGTTATTTCCGAAATTCAAACTTTTTTTTCTTTAGTCATCAAACATCCACTTGAGTATAATGCAACCATTTATTCTTCTCTGCACGACCGCTTTGTTTCCTATAGATTTGGAGGAGACTCTGTACATATAGCACAATCTAAACGCTTGATTAATATATTCGAAGAAAACAAGAATAAGGATTTTTTCTATGTCGTAAGAGATATTTTCCCCGAAAATCTCGCTGATAAATTCACCATGATAAGCTTTTTTACAAAAGTTCATTCTAACAGTTTTCTTGTCATTGATGTTTCAATTAAAGAGCTAGCGAATTTTATCTCTGTTGACAATAACCATTTGTTACTTGTTCAAAATAACTCAACGGTAATAATGGAAACTGCAGGAAATCGAAGTAATCTAGAGTTATCCTCTTTATTCCCAAACGATGAATTCCTAGAGCAGTTTAGCGCCTCTAACTCAGGCACAGCACACACCTCAATGAACGGAATACCTGTTACAGCAATTTGGTCCAAAAGTGAAATCCCTGATTTGAAATTACTAACTTTTCTTCCCTCCGAAGAATATAACACTTCTCTGAACGATATACAAAACCAAATTTCCTTATTCTTTGTTTTCGTAGTAGTTTTAGCTCTGATTATTACTCTCTTTGCATCTAATAGATTGTATAAACCTATCCGAGAGATAATTAAGATAGTTGAAAACCCTCAAGTTTATTCAAAAAAAGAATTACAAAATAACGATATTAACTATTTGCTGATGGACATAGTTGACTCTTTTATGAAAAACAACATACTGGAGGAAGACATAGTAAGAAACATGATTATGCTCGATAATGCTCATGTTCGAGTATTACAAAAGCAAATCACACCTCACTTTTTACACAATGTATTACAGGCAATAAGTTGGATGTCAGTTGAAGAAACAGGAAACGAAAACAGCAAAACCAGCGAAAGCATTATTCTGCTGTCGGAAATTGTGCGCGCCTACATGCAACAATCAGATATTTTAACCACAGTTAAAGACGAGATTGATTATGTGAAAAAATATACAAAAATCGAGGAATTGCGTTTTAATGACAGCATTACATATCATTACGACATTAACAAAACTTTGCTTGACTGTAATATACCAAGACTTTCAATTCAGCCAATAATTGAAAATGCTATCAACCACGGTATTAAACCCAAACCGAACTCTAGCGGAAACATTTACATTAAAATAGACGTGTTTAACGGAAGATTACGATGCAAGATTGATGACGACGGAGTTGGCATTAGCAACGAAGAACTCGATAAATTGCTTGGCTATTTAAACGAAAAATACACTTATGTAAGTAGACATATTGGAATTGTTAATTTGGCTCAAAGAATTAAACTGGTGTATAGAGATAATACTAATTTTAATATTGCGGCTAGTTCATATGGAGGGGTTAAAATAGAATTCATTGTTCCTATTGTAAGGAACACACCCCCGAACACATTGCCGCAATAAGTGCTTGTTTTCAGTGATTTAGGTATTATACATAAAGAAAAACGATGTGTCACATGGCACATCGTTTTTCTTTCAAAACAACCTAACAGGCTGGTATTCGATTTATTCATTTTATACCCCGCAAGACGAAAGCTATGCAAAAATCAGTAATGAATCGCAATCTCACTTTTTATTTCTTGCACAACAGTCCTCGCGTCATAATACTCAAAAGAATCTACTAACTGTTTTAAATTCACAAGCGCGCTGTCAATGTTACCATTCCAAGTGTATGACATACATTCCTGAATTTTTTCCTCTAGCACATCAATATCAAATGTTGTTAATGCTTCTTCAATTTGCATAATACAATCATTTAGTATCACTAAAACACCATTTTCTTTTGGAGCACAGGAAACACTCCCATTATTATTTATATGTGCTTCAATAGAAGAGAGCAGATTAGAAAACATTTTCAAAAAATTTTCTGTATAAGAATAAATATATGCTAAATCCTTGTTTATCGCTGCTTCTTCTAATGCCTTTGCAGCATTTGACACCTCAAGTGCGCCAATAGACCCCGAGGCACTTTTGAGTGCATGTAGTTCAATTCTATATGTATCCAAACTTTGAGTTTCAAGCGGTTCTTTTAGATTCTCAATTTTTTTAAGCCCATCATATAAAAATGTATTCAACACATCGTAGTAATCTTCAAGGTTCCCACCAATTACTCTTATTCCGTGGTTTGTATCTATTCCTTCTATCGATACATTGTGCACTTTAAGCTCTACTTCAACATGAGTAAAGGCTTCTTGTTTTTCTTTTGGTATCCATCTTTGTAAAACTTCGTTTAGTTTTTTAACTTCAATTGGTTTTGCCAAAAAGTCATTCATTCCCTCGTTAACAAAAAGTTCTTTAGCTCCTACCAATGCATTGGCAGTAAGCGCAATAATCGGGAGATTTTGATAGTATTCGCTATCTAATGACCTAATCGCAGCAGTAGCTTCTATGCCGTCCATTACAGGCATCATATGATCCATAAACACTAAATCATACTTGTTGTTTTTAACAAGCTCAACCGCAATTGCACCATTTATCGCTGTTTCCAGTTGAAGTTTATACGGAGCTATCAACCCCTTTGCGACTTTCAAATTCACAGGATTATCGTCTACAATAAGCACTTTTGCACTAGGCGCAATAAAACTATGACCTTTTTCTTTTTCTCTTTGATATAAATCTGAATCTGAAAAGATTTGAGAAACTTGTATACAGTTTAATGGCATGCTAACTATATTCTCTTCTTGATAGAAAGTCAAATCACCCTGGTCCACTATAAATACCAATTTTGTACCTGATTTACTTTTTTCACATAAGGTTTTAATCCTATCTTTATGAGCAATCGGAGCTAAAATATAATCATAAGTATTTTCACTTATACATAGCATTAAATCAGATTGATTTGTGCAGACAGTACAATCCGCATTCAAGTCATTTATCGTCTTACTGATTGAACTTAAATACAGCTCGCGCGCCTCATATAATAACACCTTAATATTTTCTGCTTTACTTGCAATAGGCGTGTGCACCTTGAAGTGTTGCGGAATTTTAGCTGTAAAGGTTGACCCTACTCCTTGCTCGCTATGCACCGAGATTGACCCACCCATCATCTCGCACAACTGTTTGGTAATAGACAAACCAAGACCTGTCCCCTCAACATTCCTGTTCTTTTTAGTATCAACTCTTTCGAACTGCATGAAAAGCCTTTGCAAGTCACTATCTTTTATTCCTATTCCTGTATCTGAAACAGAAAGAAATAACTCTATAACATCATTAGTTTTTTCATAAGTAACACTTAAATTTATGTTACCACTTTTCGTGAATTTTATCGCATTGCTCAACAGGTTAATAAGAATTTGTCTTATCCTAATTTCATCGCCAATTAAAACAGACGGAATATCCGATTGAATAAATGTGGTAAAAATCACCGGTTTATCTTCTAGTCTCATTTTAGAAAGACTAATAATATCATTTAACAGCGACGTTATACCATATTCTACTTTAATAACTTCAAGTTTTCCTGACTCAATTTTCGAAATATCTAAAATGTCGTTTATTATAACAAGTAAACTTTCACTAGCTTTTTTTATTTCTTTTGCATATTCTTCAGTGGTTCTTCCCTTGCTTTCTCTTAAAACGATTTCAGACATTCCTAAAATCGCATTCAAAGGAGTTCTAATCTCATGGCTCATATTTGCAAGGAAATTACTTTTTGCTTTTGAACTGAGCAATGCCTCCTCATGTGCGCTTCGAAGTTGTCCGTCCATCTCATGCTTCTTTTGGGCATTTGCAAACAATCTTCCACTGATATCAAGCATACTTTCATGGGCTTCTAAATAATTGATTTTTGCTGATTCGCTTCCTGTGGCAATAATACCATATAGGTTGTTGTATAAAAAAATGGACGAGGCAAGACTGCTGTCACTATTTTCAATTTGTTCTTTTACGTCTTCCTTCCACTCACTACCCATACCAGATAAGAAATCGCTTATTGCTTTTTCATTTTCAAAAGCAAAACGCAAATCACTCTCGACAATATCATAATTTAATATGACATTTCCATCTTCTCTTGTGTGAATTTTCACATCCTCATCAGTTTCTATTAAATTGTCAATATAATCATGAATATCATCAACCGAAAAAACTATCCTATCATCAGTATCTATCCTATACATATGAGTCAGATAAAAGAATTCCTTATCCCTAATTCTTATGTACTTCCACAAAGTGAATTCAGAAGTATTATAAGCAATAGTCAAAGTTTTTAGACAATCTATAAGTATGGAGTCAAAATCATCCGCATCATTGACAGCAAGCAACTTTTGCGATACATCGTTAACTGCTATTAGCAATTTATCTTGCTCTATTAACGCTTTTGTCCTAAGCTCAATTTCATTCTCAAGAATAACTTGGTGATTTTCTATTTCTTTTAAAGTAGCTTCTAATTGAGATTGAGAGTTTTTCAAACCATCTATATTTAAATGTCCGCCGATAACTCGGGTTGCAATGCCATTTTCATCTTTAGAAACTATTCTACCTACATCTCGTGTCCAAATATAGTGCCCATCTTTATGACGCATTCTTGTTTCACACTCATAGGTTGCGCAGGTTCCAGCCACAAAATCATCCAACATTTTAGAAACAAAAATAAGGTCCTCTGGGTGATTCATGCTTTCCCATTCAGCAAGAGAACCATCTATCTCATCTTGAGTATACCCAAGCATACTCAAGTACTCATCATTATACGAAATAATGTCTTTTTGCAAATCCCAATCCCATGTTCCGAATTCAGCAACCTCTATTGCAAGATTTAAAATATCAGTGCTTTCTCTTAGAAGCTGTTCCGTAATTTTTATATTAGTTATGTCTTGTAAAACTCCGCAAAGAATTAAAGGTTTTCCATCCGGTGAATACTCTGTTACCTTCCCCTTATCATGTCCCCAAATCACAGTTCCGTCTTTCTTTGTCATTCTAAACTCTGCTTCATATATCGGAACTTCACCTGAAAGATATTTATTAATACTGTTTTCTGCTATAGCTAAATCGCTTGGCAATAGCATAGATTCCCAAGTTGATACATGGCTTTCCAATTCATCAAGCTCATAACCTACAATCTCTGCCCACTCTTTGCTATATATAACATGATTAGTCTCCAAATTCCAAACAAAAACTCCAACTTTTGTAATAGAAATAGTTTCAGTTAAATGCTCTACAGTAAGTAAATTATTTTCAAAAGACATAAGGCTCCCTTTCTACCTCGTTCAAATCTTATTACGCTGACAATCAAATCATCATGAATCTATCTTTGAAATTTCTTCGAATTCATCAGATACTGCAACAAATGCGTCCACCATAACAGGGTCGAATTGTTGCCCTCTTTCACTAACTATTATTGCTACTGCTTCTTCATGTTTTTTTGCAGCTTTATAAGGTCTAACAGATATAATCGCATCATAAGCATCGGCAATTGCTAACATTCTTCCACAAATCGGAATCTCCAACTCTTTTAGTCCATTTGGATAGCCTTTTCCGTTCCATTTTTCATGATGTGAAAGTGCAAACATTGCGGCTATCTCTAAAAATTCAAAATTTCTTACATCTTTTACCGAAGATTTAATAATATCCCACCCATAATAAGTATGCTTTTTCATGATATCATACTCTTCGTCTGTAAGCTTTCCTTCTTTTAAGAGTATTTGGTCTGATATACAAATTTTACCTACATCGTGCATCTGTCCTGCATGTGCGTACATATTCATATCAATCTCAGAAAGTTCCTGTGAATAGGGCGAATCTTCAACCAACTTTTGCATAAGCACTTTCAAATATTTGCTAGTACGCATTATATGACCGCCTGTTGTATGATCTCGACGCTCTACCATTTCTGACATAGAATAAACTACGGCATATTGCAACTCTTCAATATGAGCAATTTGCTCTTTAACCATATTTTGAAGGTTCGTGCTATAACTATGCAATTTCAAATGCAACTCTACCCTCTTTTTTAAAAGAGCAGCAGAAAATGGTTTTCTTACATAGTCTACAGCACCCAAATTAAGCCCTTGAAACTCACTAGTACCGTCATTTTTCGCTGTGAGAAATATCACAGGAATACTCTTGTAAGGTTCGGGCAATTCATTCTTAATTTTTTGTATAACTTCAAAACCGCTTAATTCAGGCATCTCTACATCGAGCAAAATCAAGTCTGGATTTGTGTTTGGTATTTCTACCAATGCCATTTTTGCGTCTTTAATGAGTATAACACTGTACTCGTCATACAAAGCTTTTCTAGCAATACTTAAGTTAGTAACATTATCATCAATAATCATTACTTTTTTAGATTTGTTCATTATATACCTCAAAATAGCTGTTTTTTATACCGAGATATCACATTTAATTAAAAACCATTAATTTTTAAAAAATTATTCTACATTATACCATATAAAACCTTGATTTACAAGTATGAAACTATAAATTCAAGTGGTTTGTTTACGATGTAAACAAACCGCTTAAAACTCAAATTTTGTTAATTTTCTTCGCTACTTTAATAATCAACTACAACAATAGAATGATATCTCAAAGTGTATATGAACTTCTTCTCCCACATGTGGAAAATTTCTTATAAAAGCAGGAGCAATCCCAACACTCTTCAAACTAGTAATTCTCAGCTTTAAATTTCGTTATCACAAAATCCACGTTCACAAATTACACTGTGCACAAATTTTTGCACTTCTTTATGCAGTGGGTGCACACGATAATTATCTAGTGCCTGTTCGTCTTTGAACTCGGAATAAAGACAAAGGTCATATCCACCTTCTTTGATATTTGGATTGACCTCCATGCACTCAAGCCCTTCAATTTTCCCTACAAGATTTTCCAGCATTTCTTTCATCTTTGCCATGTTAGCTTTTTTCACATCAGCTGTTTGGTCTTCAAGTTTCCACATAACTATATGCCTTACCATTTATAACACTCCATTCTTTTAAAAGCCAGCAACAAACACATGCAGAGAACAAAGAAAATTTATCTAAATTGAAAAAATATATTTATTGTGCATAACTGATTATAAATTAAATAACAGCTTTCAATTTCTTTATTCAATTTTCGTTGCTAATGTTGTTGCATTTGCTATTTATATATAAGAATTCTAACATGATTATTCTCTTCGTGCAACAAGAATTTTATTTTTTTTACAAAAAACACTAGACTAAATTCGATTTTTATGAGAGAATATATCTAGACATGGAGTGAATTGTCATACCATGTTAGAAATTCGTGCATATTGAAAGGAGTTTTAGCATGATTTATTCACATGAAGTAGAAAGTATGTGTACAGTTGCACAGGGCGTAAAGCATGGCGCAGCGCCAATTCCACAGGAAGCAAAATGGATTAAGTCTAAGCAAGTTACAGATATTTCTGGACTTACACATGGTGTAGGCTGGTGTGCACCTCAACAAGGAGCATGTAAGCTAACACTAAATGTCAAAGAAGGTATCATTCAAGAGGCTCTTGTTGAGACTATTGGTTGTTCAGGAATGACTCACTCAGCTGCTATGGCATCTGAAATTCTTCCAGGACTCACCGTTTTAGAAGCTCTTAACACCGATCTTGTTTGCGATGCAATCAACACGGCTATGAGAGAACTTTTCTTACAAATAGCTTATGGCAGAACACAAAGTGCATTCTCTGAAGATGGTCTTCCTATCGGAGCTGGTCTTGAGGACCTCGGTAAAGGACTTCGTTCACAGGTTGGTACAATGTATGGTACTTTGAAAAAAGGACCAAGATACCTTGAAATGGCTGAAGGCTATGTTACAGGTATCGCACTTGACGAAGAAGATCATATCATTGGATATCAGTTTGTTAGCCTAGGCAAAATGACTGATTTCATTCAAAAAGGCGATGACCCAACAACAGCTTGGGAAAAAGCTAAAGGTCAGTATGGACGTGTGGACGATGCAGTAAAAATCATCGATCCAAGACACGAATAATTGAAGGAGGAGTCCAATTATGGCACTATTTGAATCATACGAGAGACGCATTAAGCAGATTGATGAGACTCTTAACAGTTATGGAATTGCTTCTATCGAAGAGGCTGAAAAAATCACAAAAGATGCAGGTCTTGATGTATACAAAATGGTAGAAAGCATTCAACCAATCTGTTTTGAAAACGCTAAGTGGGCTTACGTTGTAGGCGCAGCTATTGCTATCAAAAAAGGTTGCAAAAGAGCTGCTGACGCTGCTGCTGCTATCGGTGAAGGACTTCAAGCATTCTGTATTCCTGGTTCTGTTGCAGATCAACGTTTAGTTGGTTTAGGCCACGGTAATCTTGGAAAAATGCTTCTTGAAGAAAGCACAGAGTGTTTCTGCTTCCTTGCAGGACATGAGTCTTTTGCTGCTGCTGAAGGAGCAATTGGTATTGCTGAAAAAGCTAATAAAGTTCGTAAAAATCCACTTCGCGTTATTTTAAACGGACTTGGAAAAGATGCTGCTCAAGTAATCTCAAGAATTAATGGTTTCACATTTGTTGAAACAAAAATGGATTACGCAACAGGCAAAGTTGAGGAGATTTTCAGAAAATCATACTCTACTGGTCTTCGTGCAAAAGTTAACTGCTACGGCGTTGACGATGTTACTGAAGGCGTTGCTGTTATGTGGAAAGAGGGGGTTGACGTTTCTATCACAGGTAACTCAACAAACCCAACTCGTTTCCAACATCCGGTTGCTGGTACTTATAAAAAAGAATGCAACGAAAAAGGAAAATCCTACTTTTCAGTTGCTTCTGGTGGCGGTACAGGCCGTACACTTCACCCAGACAACATGGCTGCAGGTCCTGCTTCTTATGGTATGACTGACACTATGGGTCGTATGCACTCTGACGCTCAATTTGCCGGTTCTTCTTCTGTTCCAGCACACGTTGAGATGATGGGTCTTATAGGCGCAGGTAACAATCCAATGGTTGGTATGACTGTTGCTGTTGCTGTAAGCTTAGAAGAAGCTGCAAACGCAGGTAAATTCTAATATAGCTATTCTATTTTAGGATTATCGCATTTACCTTTTTTTATAATAACAAACAATTTAGGCGGGTTTCATTCCTATCCGAAGAACAATTTATTAACTGTTTTTTGGGGATGGAAAGCCCCCCTATTTTTTTGTTTATTTTCACCTAACTGTTGCGATAGCCTTTTTTGCATGATATCGATTCCTTAACTCTTGATTTATGTATTAATATATGAGATAATTAAAGCCTACTGAATAACACGTTATTCAGTGCAAACGCAAGGCGCTTGTTGTAAAATTCACTCACAGAGCGAATTTTACAGCTTATCTTGATACTATCAAGCTGAATTTTCGCCATAGGCGAAAATAGAAGTGCAAGGCATTAATTAGGCACAAGGAAAAACTATCGCCCATTAAAATGAAATACATATTTTTCGATGCATAAAGTGGAGGTCTGATATGCCATTAATCATAGTTAGAAACGACATAACAAAAATGAATGTAGACGCTATTGTGAACCCTACAAACAGCACTTTATCAGGAGGTGGTGGAGTAGACGGCACAATACACTCGTCTGCAGGAGTGAAACTACTTAATGCTTGCAAAAAATTAAATGGATGTGAAACAGGCAGTTCTAAAATCACAAAAGGATATGATTTGCCCTGTAAGTTTGTCATTCACACTGTCGGACCGGTTTGGACAGGTGGAAATAACAACGAAACAGAATTGCTAAAAAGCTGTTATCAAAGCTCATTGAGTCTTGCACTCAAAAAAGGACTTAAAAGCATTGCATTCCCTTTGATTTCCACAGGAACTTTTAAATTCCCAAAAGACATATCATTTAAGATAGCCAGTGAAACTATTGAGAATTTTTTAACAAACCACGACATGACAGTCTATATCGTGGTTTTTGACAGCGAAACTTTTAGCATTTCAAAAAAACTTTACGAGGATGTTTCTCAGTATATTGACGATAACTACGCTAGCTTGAAATATCAGAGAGTCTCAAGAACTGCTTTATGCGACGCTCCTAAGAGTTCACATGAACCCGAGATGATATGCTACTCACTTCCGTCAACACAAAAAAGAAATCTTGAAGATATTTTGGTAGAAATAGAGGACACCTTTTCTCAAAGCTTGATGAAAATGATTGACCAAAAACATATGTCTGACACAGAAGTTTATAAGAAAGCAAACGTAGACCGAAAACTATTTTCAAAAATCAGAAGTAACAAAAACTATAAGCCAAGCAAATCAACAGTCCTTGCATTCTGCTTTTCTTTGGAATTAAATTTGGACGAGACAAAGGATTTACTTATGAGAGCGGGATTTGCACTTTCAAGGAGCAATAAATTTGATATAATAATCGAATACTTCATCAACAATAGAATTTATAACATTTTCGAAGTAAATGAAACCCTTTTCGCCTTCGAGCAAAATTTGTTGGGGGTTTAACATTGTCGCTTTTCAGGCGACCGAAACAGCAAAAAAATATGTTATCCTTTAGATACAATATATAGTCAAACCAATACAAAACCCAAACAGACCAGCAGGTAAAA
>CAYJBU010000044.1:0-2018 GCA_964368155.1 uncultured Eubacteriales bacterium
TAAAACATCTAATTCAGTTTATGCAATTTGACGAGAAAATTCCTTAATGCAACAAACCCCTACTTTTTGTTTATTTAGTTTAATGATACTACTTCAAATTTTATATAAATTTATTGCAGTCATCATCAATAATTCCGACTATTGCAGCGTCGATAGGTGCATTTTCATTTCCTCCACCTAATCTAGCGGCACTGCCTGTTGCAACCAAAACAAATTCACCAATTCCAGCACCCACAGTGTCAACCGCAACAATTTTTTTGCACTCATCACTGTTTTCATTCAAAGGCTGAACCACCATGAACTTGCTTCCAACAAGCTTATCATTTTTTCTTGTAGAAACAATGCTTCCTACCACTTTCGCGATAATCATAGTTATGATCATCCTTTCTTTCTGAAGAGTATTACCTAAAAATTTTCACTTTATCGCCTGTTTTAATTTGGCTTGCATTCGCTTCGTCTGTGTCGATGTGCATTTCCAAAGTAAAACTTTTGTCGACTCTCACTTTAACATTTTCAAAGGTAGTTGCACGAATTCCCCCAAAAGAAACTTTTATCATTTCGCCATCTTCAACGCCAAAATTAATCGCATCTTGTGGCGAAAAATGAATATGCCTTGCGGCTATAATCATTCCCTGTTTTAATGTGACTGCACCGTTTGCACCCACCAAAATCACAGGCGCACTGCCCTTTATGTCACCAGAATCTCGAATGGGAACTTTTGCTCTGAGCTTCATTGCATCGCTTGCAGAAATTTCAATTTGTGTTTCTTTTCGCACAGGACCTAAAACACGCACTTTTTCAATGGTGTTCATGCTTTGAGAAACAATTGTCAGAGTTTCTTCGCACGCATATTGACCGCCCATAAGCTCCTTGATTTTTTTCAAAGTGTGACCTTTGCCAAACAAAACATCAACATCTGCTTGCGACAAATGAATGTGTCTGCCCGAAACACCAACAGGAATTTCGTTTGAATTGTTGGAGTATTGGGCAGAGTTATTAAGTTCTTGTAATACTAGTTTTGTGATATACTCAATTTTTTTATCGTCCATTTATCATAGTCCATTCCATTAAAAAATGAGATTATTTTATTTTAGGTAAAATTGTTTCAACATCTGTGTGAGGGCGTGGAATTACATGTGTAGCTACTAATTCGCCAAGGCGACTAGCACTCTCTGAACCTGCTTCAACTGCTGATTTAACTGCGCCAACGTCGCCTCTAACCATAACAGTAACAAGTCCGCTTCCAATTCTTTCTGTTCCAACAAGTGTAACATTTGCAGCTTTGCACATTGTATCAGCAGCTTCTACCGCTGCAACTAATCCTCTTGTTTCAATCATTCCTAATGCTTCTAATGCCATTTTAGTGACCTCCTTAATAATTGGTTGTTGTTTATTTTCGATTTTTTTAGTATTTCTAGCTGTGCTTCTTTTCGCAACAGTTGTTTTTTGCTCTGCATTCTTTACTCCGGTGTTTTCAGTTGCCATATAATCGCCATTCCTTTCAACAACTATTTCTACAACTTAAATTAAACTTTTTCTTCTGCTTTTTTCTCAAATTTCTGAGCACTCATTTCAAGCAACCTTGAAATTTCAGAATGAGGTCTTGCAATTACCCCTGTTGAAACAGGCTTTTTAATCCCACCGTTTTTCACAGCTTCAATCGCAGCAGTGACAGAAGATACATCGCCTTCAATAACTAAGGTGACAAGTCTGCCTCCAAGTTTTCTTTCCCAAGTTGTAAGACTTACATCAGAAGTTTTGCACATAATGTCAAGCGCTACTGTTGCAGCGACAACCCCTGAAATTTCTATAAATCCATATGAATTAGCCATTGTGTGTGACCTTGTCACCCTTGCCGTACAAACTCAATTTAAACATCAAATTTGTCGCTCGTGACTATACCTTTCTCAAGTTATCTAGCTGTAAGGACCTTGTCACCCTTGCCGTACAAACTCAACTTTAACATCAAATTTGTCGCTCGTGACTATACCTTTCTCAAATTCTAAAACAATCAAAAA
>CAYJBU010000044.1:2118-16234 GCA_964368155.1 uncultured Eubacteriales bacterium
TGCGGACGAGGGATAACATGAGTTGCAACTAATTCGCCAAGATTTGCAGCTGCAGCGCTTCCGCTTTCAACAGCAGCTTTAACTGCGCCAACGTCGCCTCTAACCATAACAGTAACAAGACCGCTACCGATTTTTTCTGTTCCTACAAGTGTAACCTCTGCTGATTTTGTCATTGCGTCAGCCGCCTCAATCGCTGCTGTTAAACCTCTTGTTTCGATCATTCCTAATGCTTGTTGTGACATAATATTGTCCTCCATAAAATAATTTTTAATTTTTATCAAAAGCGTTTAGCTTTAACATTTTTTGTGTGTCTTCTGTTGGATTTGCAATTATATGTGAAGCTACTATCCCAGTCAAACTTTTAGCTTTTTGAGAAGCCGCTTCCATTGCCGCTGTTACGTCGGCAACACTTCCTCTGAACTTTATTGTTACAAGTAGTGGCACGGGCAGTGAATCTGCATTTGCGGGTTTATTTTTATCAAAGTTTTCTAGTGTTACATCGCCTGCTTTACAGCCTGCATCGGCAGCCATAAAAGCACATACCAAACCGAAAACTTCTAATATTCCCACTGCTTGATTTTTCAAAATAATTCAACCCTTCCCTACTAATTTATGACAGCAATTTTAAGACCTGTCATTTCAAGATTTTTCTTGTGAGCTTCGTTAATTTCTTCGAGTTTGTAAGTGTGTGAAATCAAATCTGTAAGTGGTAATCCTAATTTTTGAGCACTTTTTATAAAGTCAAATGATGTTGCATAATCTCTTAAAGTATAAACCCAAGAACCTACAACTGTCAATTCTTTTGCGCAAATGTCAAAATGTGGATTGATTGTAGCGTTACCACCGTCCATGAAAAATCCTAGTTCGCAAAGTCCGCCACCATTTCTGATGAATTTATAAATATTCGCATGTGCCACAGGTGAACCTGTGCATTGGAATGCGAAATCTGCCGAGTACCCACCGAAAGAAGTTTTCACTGCCTCTGCTAAATTCTCAATTCCACTGTGCTCTTTAAAGTTCACTGTTGCAGTAGCTCCAAGTCTTTTTGCAAAGTCTAGTCTTGATTGTTCACCGTCGACTGCTGTGATGTTTGCAACACCCATTGTTGCTAAAATCGCAATACAGATAAGCCCTATTGGACCGCAACCTTGAATAACTACTCTTGAATTGAATTTCAAAATTCCTGTTGTTTTTGCTCTTTCAACTGCGTGCATTAATACAGCAATTGGCTCAATTAAAATTCTTGATTTGAGGTCAAATTCGCTAACATTAAATACTGTTGAACCGCCTCTAATCAATATGTAATCAGCAAACCAACCATTAAAATGAATGTCATCGTCAGGAAGTAAGCCGTATACATCTGCGCCACCAACATTTTGTTTGTTCAAGTCAAACATTGTTATGTCGGGATTGTCTTTAAAAATCATGCAAGAGACAACTTTGTCGCCAACTTTTAAGTCCTTTCCTGCGCTGTCTTTTTTAACATTTTTACCCATTTTTACGATTTCGCCTGTTCCCTCGTGTCCTAAAACAACAGGAATTAGTGAAAATGGATCTCTTTTAAACTCATGTGCATCTGTTCCACAAACTCCACAGCCTTCAACTTTAACTAAAATGTCATCGTCTCCCACTGCTGGCAAAGAGAACTCTTTTATCTCATACTTTTCAAGTTCTGTAAGCATTGCAACTTTTGCAGATTGTGGAATTTCTTCAGTGCTTTTCGAAACTGAATTCGAAGACATATTCAGCATAACTTGCCTTACAATTTCTTGAATATTGATGTTACTTGTATCCATTAAATGAAATCATCCTTTCTGTTTCTTTATCATCTGATACAAAGACTTTCAGACATTACACAACGGCGACTTTTTGTAAAAGAAGCTGCACTTGTAAGCCCCTCGCCTGTCCTACTTGCGATTGTAAATGTGCAAAATCCTTCTCCACCAAAACCTAAAGCGGCATAGGAAGGAGCATTTTTCACTAAAATCGCAGTGTCTAACGCCTTTGCGTATCTTGTAATTCTGCTTACATCTTTTGAATGAATGTGCGCTGAATGTTTGTTTCCATGCTCCAGCCAAAGAGCGATTTCAACACCTTCTTCAAAATCATCAACTTCAACAATTCCTAAAATAGGCATCATCAACTCTTCTTCAATCATCGGATTTTCTTTTTTGCCTTTAAAAACGATACATCTAATGCTTTCATCTGCATCAACACCAATCATTGAAAGCAATGTTTTTGCATCTTTTCCAACGCATTTTCTGGAAAGTTTTCCATTTGGCAAAACTGTTTTCGCTAATTTTTCTTGCTGTTCTTCATCAATCAAATAACAACCTTGTTCGCTTGTCATATAATACAAAAGTTCGTCGGAAATATCTCTAATCGCAACAACTTCTTTTTCTGCAATGCAAGGCAAATTGTTGTCAAAAGTGCAACCGTCAACGATATCTTTTGCTGCTTTTCTTATGTCTGCTGTTTCATCAACCAACACGGGAGGATTTCCCGCTCCTGCACCAATTCCTCTTTTTCCACTGGAAAGAACCGCAGTCACAACGCCTGGGCCACCTGTTGCAACAATCAAATTAATTTCTTTTGATTTCATCATAATGTCACTGCTGTCAAGAGTTGGATTTTCAACTGTGCAAGCAATGTTATCAGGTCCTCCGAGTTCAAGCGACGCTTCATTTATAAGATTAATCGCAAAAATCGAAGTTTTTTTTGCTCCTGGATGAGGATTGAAAACAACCGTATTTCCAGCAGCAATCATTCCAATAGAATTGCATATCACTGTTTCACTGGGATTTGTGGAGGGGGTTATCGCACCGACCACTCCAAAAGGACCCATTTCAATAAGTGTTAATCCATTGTCACCCGACCAAGCAGTGGTTTTGATGTCCTCTGTTCCGGGTGTTTTGTTAGCCACTAAAATATGCTTTGCAATTTTATGTTTCACATTGCCCATGCCTGTTTCTGCAACGGCCATTTCGGCAAATTTTTCTGCGTTTTCTATAGTCTTTTTTCTAATCAAAGATATAATTTCTTCACGCAAAGAAAGTGGCATTTCTTTAATTATCTTTTGTGAAGCCTTTGCAGCAGAAATCGCATCCTTCATGTCTGCAAACACGCCTAGTTTTCCTTTCGGCGCATTTAATTTTTCTGAAACTCCCATACGTGCAATAACTTGCTTAACCACGTCTTGCACTAATGCTTCGTTTATCGCCATAACAAGAATTCCTTTCTTTTAACGTGTAAAATATTATTTTAACTGCTCTAAAACTTTTCTTGTAATAGCTTCAATTAAATCAGGAGAAACTGCTTTGTCATCGCCACAACCACCACTACAATTTCCAATTCTGTTTGGGCAAGGTGCAGATTTATTTATGCACACATCAGCTGGGTGTCTTCCTGGAATTCCCATTTGACGTCTAATTTCGTATAATTTTTCAATTTTAGCTTGGTCAAATTCTTTTGGACCACCAAGCATTTTTGATTTATATAGAAGCTCTGCATAGAACTCAAGTGATTCCATTTTGTGGTATGCTGAAAGTAAATCTACGCTCCAAGTTAACGCACCGTGACTTTCTAGCAAAACTGCGTCATAATGCTGTAAGTATTTTTCAACATTATCTGGAATTTCCATAGTTGAAGGAGTTCCGTACTCTGCAATTGGCACACAACCGAGTGCAATAACAGCCTCAGGCATGATTGGTTGAGTTAGTGGAATTCCAGCAATTGCAAAAGAAGTTGCATAAGATGGATGAGCATGTACAACTGCGTTTACATCTTCGCGTTTTTCATAAACTCTCATGTGCATTTTGATTTCGCTTGATGGTTTAAATCCCTTTGCAGCTTGGATTACATTACCTTTTGCATCAACTTTGCAAATGTATTCCGGTGTCATGAAACCTTTTGAAACGCCGGTCGGAGTGCACAAAAATTCATTAGCAGAAAGTTTAACAGAAATATTTCCGTCATTTGCTGCAACCATGTTTCTGTTATAGATTCTTTTTCCTATTTCGCATATCTGTTTTTTAATCTCAAATTCGTTAATCATAATATTCATCCTCTTTTGTTTATGTTGTTTTTCTTGGTTTGTATTTGTATTATATCACACAAAACAACGAAAATCAACACTTTTTCAAAATTATTTTATTATTTTTCTTTTTTGTGTTTTATCCCTAGCCGAGTTCATGTAATCCGAACCACGCCTATAATTGCCCAAATTGCACCTTTAACTGCGTTATCCTCTTTGTAATACGGAAGTATTACTTCATCGTCTGCCTTGTTATAGTCACAATTTGGACGATTTTAGGTCGAAGATTTTAAAAGCACTGTGTGGGGTTAATAAGGAATAAAAGGTGAGAAGTAATGCTTACCGCCTTACGAGCGACTTTTGTGAACTTAGTAGCCCACACAGTGCTTTTAAAACGGGTTCGGATTACATAAGCTCGGCTAAATTAAGTCTTTGAAACATTACATATTTCATAATTCAAGCTACTTTTTGCATAGTCCAAGACAGCACTAATCGCTGATTGAACCTCGGAAACACTGCCTGTGAATATAATCGATCCGTTTTCGTTGCAATCAAGCTGAGCTATCGAAACTCCCGAAACTTTCACTCCGACATCTGCTAAAATCACAGCAGTTTGAGCAGGAGTTACAGTCAACACTCCAATCGAAACATGTGAATTTGTGTTGTTTTTTGTTATTTTCAGTGCCTGTAGTACAGATTTATCCGGATTTGCAATCACATGTGCCAATGTAATTTGTTTTCCCGGTACAAGCTCTTGTACAATTCTTTGTTTCAGTTCCAAAGCTAACCTCCAATCTGACATTTTAATCTTGTATTGTTTTCAACAGCTTTTTTCAGCTCTTCCATCGTTTCATTTGTGGGAATTTCCACATTCTTCATTTTATAGCCTCGCCTCAATCCCTCGTACTTATCTTGACCTAGCCTGTGATAAGGCAAGAGGTGGAGTTCATTCACATTTTTCAGTTTTTCAGCAAAATATGCGATGTCTAAAATCTCTTTTTCTGTGCAGTTAAATGTGGGAACAACAGGAACTCTGATAATCAATTCGGTTAAATTACTCTTTGCAATCTTCTTTGCATTTTCTAAAATCAAGCTGTTTTCTTTCCCTGTAAAAAGCCTGTGCTTTGCAGAGTCAACATGCTTAATATCCATCAAAAACACGTCAATTACTGGCAAAATGTCTTTGATAATTTCCCATTTTGTACATGCTGTGCTCTCAATAGCAGTGTTAATCCCTCTCATCTTTGCTTCATGTAAAAGCGCTTTTGCAAAAGTAGGCTGACACAAACATTCACCGCCGGAAAGAGTAATTCCTCCTCCTGAACGCCTGTAATATATCCTGTCTTTTTCCACAATTTCAAGAATTTCCTCAACAGATTTATCCTCGCCAACTGTAACCGTTTCTCCACCTGAAATCATCTCTTGTATTTCAAATTCTTGGGATTCGGGATTACAGCACCACTTGCATCGAAGCACACAGCCTTTTAAGAAAACTATCGTCCTTATCCCATGTCCGTCATGTATGGAAAAACGCTGTATTTCAAAAATTCTGCCTTGGGTTTTATTATTGTCTAAATTTTCCAACATAACTCTCCTTTTTATATTTTTCGCTCCATATTTACATCACCAAAACTATAAGCCTTGTTCAGTTCTTCTAATAATATCGTCTTGCAACGAGCGTGAAAGCGTTGTAAACAAAGCGCTGTATCCGGCAACTCTCACAACAAGATTTTTATAATTATCAGGATTTTTTTGAGCATCAAGTAAAACATCTCTGTTCACAACATTAAATTGCATATGCATTCCTTTTTTGTCAAAGAAACCTCTAATCAATGCGACAAATTTTTCAAGCCCAGCCATTCCACTAAGCGCTGTTGGGTGGAATTTTTGGTTAAACAATGTGCCGTTTGAGGCTATGCAGTGGTCGAGTTTTGCAACTGAATTACACGCAGCTGTAGGGCCTTTTGTGTCTCTTCCAGCCGATGGCGAAACGCCGTCTGCAACAGGTGTAAATGCAAATCTCGCATCGGGAGTTGCGCCTGTTTGCGCACCTAGCGGAACATTTGCCGAAACAGGATAAAGCCCTGCTTGGAACATTCCCCCACGTGGATTTGTGAAAGTTTCAAGTGGTTTTGTGTATAGATATGCGACTTCTCTTGCGATTTCATCAACCTCGTCTAAATCGTTACCGAACTTGTCCGCTTTGTCGAGTAAATTAAACACTTTGTCGCACAAGGCTTTATCGCCCTCGCTCAAATTGTTCTCAGCAATGTTTTTTGCAATCAGCTCAATGTCTTTTGCAGATAAACTATATCCTTGAGCAGCTAAATTCTCAGCAACTTGTTTTGTAAGCTGTGCTGTTTTCTCTTCGGAAAATCCTTTTCCGTAATTAAGCTCTAACACTTTTTTTAGTTCTGCCAAAGTAAACTGATTTTCATTATATACTAATTTTTTTATACCAAACAAAGCATCTGCCATGTTAGCAATTCCAAAGCCTTGAGGTCCTGTGAAATTGTATTTTGCTCCGCCTTGTTCTGTGGTTTTCCCTTGTTTTATGCAGTCTTCAACCATGCACGCTAAAAACGGCAACGGCGCGCGCTCTTTGTGAGCTAAGTCAATTGCGTTGTCTGCATTTACAAGCAATGAAATTTGATATTCCATCTGCTTTTTATAGGCATTGAAAAAATCTTCATAGTTTATAAAATCTGAAATTTCTCCTGTTTTAACGCTGACCAACTCGCCCCCATGCATACCATTTGAAAATACTAATTCCATCGGTCGACACATGTTGAAAAATGCAGCGTCGTGCCAACCGTGAGTTTTTCCAGAAATTTGAGGTTCAACACAACCGATTATGCAATAATCTCTCGCCTCTTGCAAAGTCAAGCCTCTGCTCATAAGGCTTTCAATCATAATTTCATCATTATAATAGGCAGGGAAACCAATTCCTGTTCTTGTAAGGTCTGCCGCCGCTAAAAGTAATTCGTGAGGAGTACCGTTCCACACCCTGATTGACAAGCTTGGCTGTGGGAGAAAAACGTGTTTTGATGCCCTTATGCACATGAACGAAAGCACGTTAGTAGCATCTTTTCCCTGTGTAGTTTGACCTCCGACTATCAAGTTTTGGAACAAGCTATACCCAGCAAAACCCTCTGCTGAGCCAGCGTCACGGCATTTGTTCAAGTCGTTTAACTTCACCCAAACACAGTCAACCAATTCTTGCGCAAACTCAAGTGTGATTTTTCCCTGGTCTAAATCTTTTTTTAGATAAGGATACATATATTGGTCAAAACGACCTGGGGAAATTGAATGTCCACTTGATTCTACTTGAATTAAATGCTGGACGAACCAAAAACTTTGGCAAGCTTCAAAGAAGGATTTCGCTCCGTTTTTGGGAACATTTTCGCAGTTTTTTGCAATTTGCAAAAGCTCATTTTTTCTTGCAGAATCATTGCAAATTTCTGCCTCTGCCCTAGCCATATCTGCATAACGCTTTGCGTATAAAATTGCTGCTTCACAGCTAATAATTACAGCTTTTAGAAAACTTGTTTTCTCTGCAAAATCCCCATCTGAAACCTTGCATTTTGCAAGCTCTTCTTCAACCTCTTTTTTTATTCCGTCATACCCAATAGACAGAACTTTGTCGTATTGCACACAAATGTGCCCAACTCCATTATAGTAGTAGTTACCAACCGTAAAGACATTCGCTTCCATAGCCTTTATGGTCTCATCTGCCATGTAAGACTGCGCAAGTTCACTGGTGGTTTTTCCGTTCCAATAAGAATTCGCTTCTTTTAACTCTATTTTAGTTTTATCAGAAATATAAAAAGGGTCTGCACTTCTGGTCGCGACTGTTTCAAATTCCTCTTCTAACCATTTATAAGAAAACTCGGGAAAAGTTTGGCATCCTCTTGGAGCAATCGTTGCACTTCCCACAACAAGCTCGTTTTCCCTTATGATTATCGGAATATTCTTTAGTATATGTAAAAATGCTTTTGCTTTCCTTAGAATAAGGGGTTGATTTTCCGTTTGTTTAAACGATTCTGTGACAAGAATTGCCCTTGCCGATTCAATTTCAGGCATTTTTTCATACAAATGTTCAATCAAATCTGTTATTCTTTGAGTTTTTTTGATTTCTTTATCGCCAAAATTATTCATAAACATGACCATTTCACATAATCATTTGTTATGCAAAATCCTTTCAATATAATTAATTATATTAATTTGTTTCCGTTTGTTATTGATTATACCACACAAAACAACACAATTCAATAGTAAATATCACAAAAAACAAAAATATTTTCGAGCAATTCCTATATAAAATAAAGAAATCTCACATAAATCCAAAATTATCTCATTGTCGTATATTGCAAAAAATATTATGTAAACTTTTCACTATCTTAATTAAAGACTGCTGAACAACGTGTTATTCAGTAGACTTTAATTATCTATAACCAAAAAGGACAAATCTTATATTGCCCAAACTTTAGGATTTCCAAGTTTAGCAATCAAAAAGATTTGTCCTTTTTAAATTGTCTAGTACTGCTCGACTGATAATTATTCAATTTTATTTATTGAAACTATGAATTATATGCTTTAAACTCTCTTCAACAAAACTTCATTTTCATATTTTTCAACTTCTTCATACCAAGCTTCGTTTGCAATCACGCCTTCACGCTTGCAAAATTCTTCCCAAACATCGCTAATTGGCATCATTTTCGCTTCTTCCATTGCCATCATTTTCTTTGTGAAATTTCCCTCGTCTTGAAGTCTTTTTAGCTCTTCATTCGGCTGCAATAACGCATTGAGCAATGCTTTTTGGAAAGCCCTTGTTCCAATTACCCAAGCTGCAATTCTGTTTATTGACGCATCAAAGAAGTCAAGTCCAACAAGCACTTTATCCAGTGCGTCATTTCTGACTATTTCTTTGCAAATTTCCAAAATTTCATCTGTGTAATTTACAACATGGTCGCTGTCCCAGTGCATAGGCCTTGTCACGTGTAGGGGAACTTTGTCAAAGAAGCAGAGCAATGAGGAAATTTTATCGCTTATCATTTCTGACGGATGGAAATGTCCTGCATCTAAAAGATTATATATCCCTTTGTTTGAGGCTGCATAACTCATGTAAAATTCGTTCGAACCAACTGTATATGCCTCGACACCAATCGCAAAAAATTTGCTTTCAACGCAGTCGATGACATTTGGTTGTTTTTTTGCAAAAATTTTATCTAAAGAGTCTTTCAATCTAAGTCTTGGACCTATTCTGTCTGCTGGAACGTCTTTAAAACCGTCTGGAATCCACACATTATTTAGGACTTGAATTCCTAGTTCCTCGCCTATTTTTTGAGCAATTTCTCTTGAAGCAATGCAGTGTTTAATCCAAAAATCACGCACATTGTCATCAGGACTCGAAAGAGTTAGCCCGTCTTTTACCATGGAATGGCTGAACAAAGTTGGATTAAAATCAATCCCAAAACCGTTCTCTTTTGCAAAGTCAACCCATGCCTTAAAATGCTTATATTCTTGCTTGTCTCTGTCTACCCAACCACCATTTTCCTGTGTGTAAATTGCATAGCAAGCGTGTAGATTAATCCTTTTTCTTCCCGGAATTAAAGACGTAGCCTTTAAAAAATCAGCTTTAAGCTCTTCAAAATTTCTTGATTTTCCAGGATAATTACCTGTGGTTTGAATTCCGTTTCCTGCTCCACCATCTTTATTATCAAAACCTGTGACATCATCGCCTTGCCAGCAATGAATACTCACTTCTTTTTCTGATAAAATTTCTATAGCCTTTTCTGTGTCCACTCCGATTTGTGCAAATCTTTCTTTAGCTTGTTGATAACTCATGAAATTATATATCCTTTCTATCTGTAAATATTATTATTTAAAAATTATATACTGTTTTATTGCTCCACCAATTAAAAAGTGGAAAAAAGATTGGCGAGGGATTTTTCTGTAGTTCGAGGAAAAGGTTCTTTTCAATGCTTTGTGCATAGAAAATGGTTCTTTGACGATGAAATACTGCAAAATCACCTCCAAGATTGTCAAGTATTTAATTGGTGGAGCAATATAAATCCTAAAACGGAAATTTCGTGTCTGTCAAGGCAATTATCGGAGCGGTTGCCCAAGGGTGGAAAAGGCTGCAGTTAAATTTATCTTCTTTTCCCCAAGCTTCAAAGCAAGTTGTCGCTCCTTGCGACAACATTTTCAGCCACGCCTTTTCAGACTTCAATTGCTTTAACATTATGTCATTTGCCCCTGCATTTTTAAGTGCAGTCAACAAAAACATTGCCATGTAAACGCCACAAGTTCCTATTCCTTTTTTGTCTATGAACTCAACTAAATTCTGGTTAACTTCTTCTTTAATTGAAAAAAGAAGTGGCAAAATATTTGAATGAATACTGCTGTGCTCGCTTTTTTCGCTATCTACAAATAGACCACTTTTTTCGCGATAAAACGCTTGATAAAATGCATTTTTTATGGTTGCGCTTTTCTTTTCGCACTCTATTTCCAAGATATCACTTATTTTTTCAAAGGCTACAATTGCGCCGTAGTAAAATGCATTGATAACATTTATAACTCCTTTTCCAATGGGTTTTACCAATTCAAAATCGTAATTATCACGCAAATTTGCAGGCCAGTCCACTAAATTCCACTTGTCGTTTACATTTTCGATTAAACCGTCCCAACGCTCATAATACCCGAAATCCTCTATAACACCCTTAATAACAGGGTACATCTCTTTCAGAAATTCTGTGTCTTTCTCATAGTTGTAAAGCCACAATGCTTGAAGTGGAAATTGCAATGAATAATCTGCGATTTCTTGCATTAAAGAAGATGTGGAAACACTCATCAATCCTTTCGAAATAAAGGAGGAGTTTGCAAAATCACGCAACACTTTTTTCATAAAAGCAGTGTCTGCTGTCAAGATGGTATAGGCTATCGCAGTTATAGTAGCATCGCCCAAATACTGCCCTTTTTCTCTTGTTGGACAGTCCATCAAAACCTCTTGCATACCGTATTTCAGTGTGTTTGAACAAAGAGTCCAAATGTCGTTTAAAATTTCATCATCACAAAAAGGGTTTGAAACCACTTCCTCAAAAGGATAGTGGCGCACAATGATTTTTATGCTGTCTGTGTCAACAGTCACATTTTCGGGCAAATCAAGTTGAATGTATCTAAATGCTTTATAGTCATATTGATTATATTCGCAAGTTCCCTCGCTTAAAATAAACTTCTCGTCATAATTGCAAAAACAACGCATATCAAAGCGAACAGTGCCATCATCACACAGTTCCTCTCCAGACTTTATACGAATTACATCGCCCTTTTTCCCTTTAGCATTAAAAGTGATATAGCCAACTATTTCTTGTCCTATATCAATAAAAAATCCATTTGAGTTTTTCTCAAGTTTTTTCGGCTTAATGCTATAAATATCAAGTTGCTTTATATTTTGCTCAAAAAATTTATAATAAACATTTTGTTTAACTACTGCATTTTCCCAATTCTCATCACAAAAATCAGTTTTTTCAAATCCTACTTCAGAGGAATTCTCATCATAACTTTCACAAAACCCTGTTTCATATCCATAATTCTTGCCACAAATTTGATAGGCGGAATGGTTGGCGGTTTTCCAAGAATCATCAGTAATAAGCGCAATTTCTCCGTTATTTTCAATTTCGCAAATTAACATATGTCTTAAATCTCCGCTGACCCAAACACGATTTATTAACCCTTGATAATAGGTATGAACTGCAATTGTGTTTTCTCCTTTAATTAAGAAAGAAGAAATATCAACTGTGTTATAATAATATGAAAAATGATACGATGGTGCAGGCCCTTGTGTTACAAACTTTCCGTTTATATACAGTTTGTAGTAGTCATCTGCTGATATTCTAATCTTTGCATTTGAAATTTCATCAATAATAAACTTTTTTCTAAACAAAATATGCTGATTTTCATACTCCTTTGATGGTATGTAATCACTACTCTCTATTTCTTTGTGAAAGACATTTACAGGACAAAGGTTTTCAAACATTCTGTTTGTTATTATCATAGCTTTTTTAAAAATCATTATTTCAAAACCTCTCTTTTGTGTTTTCAACTTGATTTGTAGCTATTCCACAAATTCACTTACTGCACTCTTCTCTTATAATTTCAATATATCTTTTAAGTTTTGAAATATCGCCGTGTATGGTGGGGACATCTCTTTGAACTATTTCTAAATGACAATTTCTAGCAGCATTCAATGTTTTTCTTATATGTTTTCTAACAGCCTCTTCATCTAAATATCTGTCAACTACCAAAAAGTTAGCACTAGGTTTGCGCATATAAATCGTTTTTGCCGTGCTTAATTTTTCACCCATAACATCTTCATCGCACCAATTAGAAATAGACACTTTTCTTAAATTATGAAGTTTTGAAAGACAATTATCCCAAATCGGGTCAACAGGTTCACAGCAACCATAAGAAAACAAACCAAACTTGTCACTTATTTTTTTGTAATATGGAAAAATGAATTCCTCGTACATTTGAGGTGATATTGAAACAGTTTCTTGCGAGTCCATGAAAATCCAAGTGTCTTTATTTTGAGAAATCTCGTTTAAAGGTAAATCTTTAGTAAAACAATAGCTCCCTTGACCGAGACGCTCTGAATGGGTAGTCGGCATTAACAGATTATTTTTCTCGATTAAATCAAAATATTCTACATAATCATTCGAGAGTTTTTCCATCATCTCTTTAAAAAGTTCGGGGTAATCAATCATGGCAAAATACATATCTTCCATGTCCATAATATGCACTATATTTTGTGTTAAACACGCAACGCTACATCTCCCCACGTGCTTAACAGGCAATATATCCCCAAAAATTTCTTCATAATAATTAATTCTTTTCACGACATCTTCTTTACTGTCTAAAATCATATCCGACTTTTTAAATTTATGAAAATCTTCTTGCAAATCAGAAATTTGAGGTATAAAATGATGACCTATTCCATCTGTTCTCTCAACTTTTTCCTCTATTGAAAATGGGGTGAATTTATTGTTATACAATACACTAAAAAACGGATTTACAACACTGTCGTCACCAAAATGTTTCGTGCTTATCGTGTTAAGAATAAACTCTCTTTCTATAGCCCTTGCTTCTTCATCTTCGCATTTCAAAAAATCAGGCATAAGCTCGCCCATTACGCCACCTTTGTCAAATAAAATCATGGGTCTTTTCCCTTTAAGGTCGTTGTGTTCATACCATTCATTTACAAGTGTTTTCATCTTATCCGAGTTCGCCATTTCGACTTGCTCTTTGGCTAAATCTCTGAGTCGCTCTCTATCCTTTACATTCATAACTACATACAACTCCTTTTAATTTATACTTCGTTGTGTTAATTATTTTCCCACTGATTTTATCATCGCTCATTTTTAAATTTACTTTTAGCATTCCGTCAGCTATATTTATCTCGTAATTTTGCTCTTTAATTATCGAAAAATCGGGGTCAACTATGATGTGACCTTTTTCACAATCAACTCTTACTCCTGCAATATACTTATAAAAAATATTAAGAGGATAACCTGTCCATGCATGATTTTTCGTTCCCAAAATGCTAAAATCTTCCCACAGAGTAGTGTTTTCATTTTGAATTAACGGCATATATCTGTTCATCATTCGATTAAAGCTATCTTGTTTATATCCCATAATGTATAAAGCCTCGCAAACATAGCCCTCCATATAAGTAGATGCATTAAATGTTGTAATCAATACATTTTTAATCCACGAATAATACTCAGGTTTTGCAAGTCCTGTCAGCACTGCCATTGCATTAGCTCTGTCGTCCACAATTTCGCCTGATGAGTAAAACTTACCTTTCCAAAAAAGATTATTAAAATTATTTTTTATTCCATTTATTCGCTCGTCTAAAAATTTTATATGTGAGTTGTTATTCAGTTTTAAAGCGATTTTTTTAGCAAACGTTAAAGCTGAATAATACCAAGTATTTTCAAGTATAGTTTTAT
Source organism: uncultured Eubacteriales bacterium (assembly GCA_964368155.1). GTDB lineage: Bacteria > Bacillota > Clostridia > Oscillospirales > Acutalibacteraceae > SIG603. Next base: position 16,162 of record CAYJBU010000044.1, read on the forward strand.
CTTGGTTGTTCAAATGGTCGAACCAACACCAATTCCCCTCACGTCGAATAACCATTTTGTCTTCGCCTATCGC
>CAYJBU010000045.1:0-4207 GCA_964368155.1 uncultured Eubacteriales bacterium
AATTTTCATATAAGTATTGTTTTTATCTCTTTATTATGTTAAGATAATATATAATATTAAAGCTTGATAATATTAACAATTGTTTTTTTATATTATAAGAGAGAAAGGCTGGTCGTTCAAGTATGAAAGAGTCCGCAGAAAATTATTTGGAAACTATTTATGTTCTAACAAAAGAAAAATCTCATGTTAGGTCAATTGATGTTGCTGTTGCTTTAGAATATAGCAAACCAAGTATAAGCATTGCAATGAAAAAATTGCGTGATGAAGGACTAATAATTATTGACGAAGACGGATATATCAAATTGACGGAAGTTGGTTTAAAAGAGGCTATTGACATTTATGAGCGTCACACCGTTCTCACCCAGATTTTTATGAAAATAGGAGTATGCGAAAAAACTGCAAAAGAAGACGCATGCAAAATCGAGCATTATATTAGCGACGAAACATTTAATGCAATTAAAAACGTGTTGAAATACAATTTTTGATTTATAATTTTGAATAAAAAGATATCGGACTGTCACAAGTGTAAAGTGACAGTCCGATTAATTTTTTTCAATGCAACGTCTGTGTAAATATTAAGATACAATCCTAGAGAACAGAGTTTTATACTATATCTATCACGCATTCACTAAGAGTTTCAGATTTAAACGATATTTGCATGTTATCATTTTTTTCAAAAAGTGCAAGCAATTTTCCAGCAAAAAGTCTTCGTTTGTCACTTGAATACAAGGTGTGGTCTAACATGTCTCCGTTATCCATAGCAATCAGCCTTCCCCCTCTTATCACAGTGCAATGAATTAAATCTGTAGCAAAAGGAACTTCGTTTCCGTCTTTGTCTTCTGCAAATATTTCCACGTGAATAAGTTTACCCTCGTTCAATTGTTTGCCTACTATTTTTTTCGCTTCTTTTGTAGTTTTCACCACAGTTCTGCACACTTCTTTTAAATCGTTGTCAAATCCAACTGCAAGAAGTTCACCCGGTTCATACACTACATCAAAAGAGAGATGCAAGTCGTTTGTTGATTGAACTGCTGGAGCCACCAATTCATTCCAAGTGTTCACTCTTCCTCTGTGTGGGAATTCATATCCTTTTGTACCTACTAATTTCCCATTACAATAAAGTGTGACTTGCTTGCAGTTAGTGTAAATAATCACTTGCTTATACTCGCCTACATCGTCCTCGAAGTTCCAATGAGGAGCTATATGTAATGTGTTTTCTTTGTTATTCCAAATGCTTTTGAAATAATAAAAAGTGTCTTTCTTAAAACCGCAACAGTCAATCGGTGCACACGCTCCACCTTTTTTCGGCCATGCTGATTCACCTAAATAATCAATACCGGTCCATTGATAGTCGCCTGCGATATAGTCTCTTGTGCTTGTTAGTTTCCACAGATGCTCGTGTTGCATAGTTGCATATCTGTAATCTAATGTTCTAAAAAAACCTCCAAATTCAGTTGCGAGGCTGTAATCACCACGAATCATTCCAGCGCTGTAATTCTCAGCTCCCAAAATACATCTGTCAGGATACATTGCATGGTCGATGTCATACAATTGCTCGCCTCTGTCTGACCATCTATCCACATAGTTATAACCCACAACATCAAGCGCCTGTGTAAAGGAATCAAAACAAGAATCAAAATTTTCTGGTGCAGCGATTTTGTCGCAAGCGCTAGTAATTTTCCTAGTCGGATCCTCTATGTGACAAATATCAGCCAGTTTTTTTACAATCTCATAACCATATTGTAATGATTGTTCAAGTATTTCATTACCAATGCTCCAAATTACAATCGAAGGGTGATTTCTGTCCCTGTGAAGCATAGTTTTTATGTCTTTTTCATGCTCACTATCAAAAAATTGATTATAACCATAACAACTCACTTTACTATACTTAATAGCGTGGTGCTTATATTTACCTAATTGCCATTCGTCAAAAGCTTCGTCCATAACATAAAATCCAATTTCGTCGCACAAATCAAGTAGCTCAACACTAGGAGGATTATGAGCACAACGAATACCGTTACACCCCATTTCTTTTAGCGTTAGCAATCTTAATCTCCATGTCTCCTTGTGCCCTACGCCTCCAGTTAAGCCACAATCATGGTGTACACACATTCCTTTGATTTTTTCTGATTTTCCATTAATGATAAAGCCTTTGTTACTATCAAAATCCACTTCTCTAATTCCAATTTTCATTTCACTTTCATCGGTGATTACATCATTAACATATAAAGTAGATTTAAGCGTGTATAAAAATGGGTTATCTGCCGACCAAAGTTTAGCGTTGCTGATTTTAGTCATAATTATTGATTTCGATGTACTGTTTCCATGCAAAGAATAAAATGACGAACCACTAGCAATTTTGTCCCCGTTCTCAAAAATATTATGAACAACATATGCGTCAACGCTGTTGTCTAATTTGTTTTGGACATTTGTTTGAATTTCTAAATTAGCGTAATCATACTCATATGATATAAAATTGGTTTTTATAAATGTATGCCAATGAGGAAAGCGCACCTGTTCACTAATTTCAAGATAAACAGGCCTGATAATCCCACTTCCTGTGTACCATCTTGAATTTGGCTGATGGCTGTTGTTAACACAAATTGCAAGAATGTTTTCTCCTTCTTTGACAAATGGTGAGATGTCAACATTGAAACTACTGTAACCGTATGCTCTTTCGCCTGCTTTAATTCCGTTTATGTAAATTGTAGAATTTTGATACACTCCGTCAAATCTAATATTTATATACTTAGACAAATCGTGCTTTTCGATATTAAATTTTCTTTTATACCAAGCAATCCCTGCAACTGCATATCCGCCGCCGTGTCCGGTAGGGTTATCTTGTGAAACAGGATACATCGTTCCCCAGTCATGCGGAACTTGTATAGAAACCATGCTGTCTATATCATCTAAAATACTTTCAGCCGTAAAGTCATCACCTAAATGAAAAAGCCAGTCTTTATCCAATTTTACTTGTTTCATATCTTTTTCTCCTATTATATAGTTATATTTTCACAAAACGATTATAGATTTACTTTAGAAATTCCCAAAAGTAGGGGAGGGCACACCATCCCCTAAAACAGGTGCAAAATTGATGATTTTCGGACCTGCATTGACTACAGTGGTTTGATTAATTTACGAGAAAATTCGTTAATGCGACAACCACTTTAGTTATCATTAGAACTATTACATTTGAAATATCACAAGTTAATCTCAGTTTCTTCTGCAAACTCAATAAATGCTTTATCGCCATCAAATTGAATCGGTAAAATCACGTATTGAGAGTTGAAATAACCTTCGGTTCCACCCCATCTGTCGCCAATGTAATAATATGTGTCTTTAATCTTAAGCACCCATGTAGGTTGTGAACGGAAAGTAGTCTCGTCTCCAAAATTTTCTCTGATTGTATAATCTCCAAATAATGTCGTTTCACTAAATGCAAAAGAAGATTGATTTGGAGCCCAACCAGTGCACCCTGAGGACAACAAATAGTATTTGCCATCTTTGTTAAAGAACGTAGGCGCTTCTCGATGTTGTCCTGGGCAAAGATTTCTCACTTTTTGGTCTATGCACAAATAATCATCGCTTAATTTATATATATGCAAATCTAAGTTGTCCCTTGCTGCTGAAATGAAATATCCCGTGCCATCTTCGTCTTTATAAAGAGTACAGTCCCTTGACATAAATCCTTCTGGATTAAAGCTTCCGTGATATGTGTATTCGCCGTCGATTGTGTCGCATGTTGCAATTGCGCATCTCGCTTCTTTGTAATCATCTGGCAACTCCCAGTGCATCCACATTACATATTTTTTGATTAAGTCGTTGTAAATAACTTTTGGTCTTTCTATGTTACAACCCACTCCGATGTTTGCTTTTCTTCCCTCAATTTCAAGTTCGGGTTTTGTCGTCATATACGGATGTTTTTCATACTTAGAATCGACAGTTAAAAGATTGCCTCTAAATTCCCAATTAGTAAAATCTTTTGTCCTGTAACAAGCTACTTTCGCTCTTCCTACACGACTTTCCCCGATTAAGTAGAAATAATCACCCTCTTGAGTTATTTGCCCACCATGAGCATGGACAGGGTTTCCATTAGTATCGTTTGGTAAAAAAACACTTTTAATAATCATATTAATACTCCATTCCGCCGCTTCGCATCGGCACAAATTTAATGAAATGTATGACTCTTATCATGCGAAGCACAAGG
>CAYJBU010000045.1:4307-16187 GCA_964368155.1 uncultured Eubacteriales bacterium
GCATCGGCACAAATTTAATGAAATGTATGACTCTTATCATGCGAAGCACAAGGGATGATAAGAGTATTATTCCTTTTTTGTTAAATTTTTTTAAGCAATTGAGTAGAATTACTCATCTAGAGACTATCATTGTTACAATCAATAAGCAATTCTTGGAACTTCTTTTGCCGGCTCTAGATAATATGGTTTTACTCCTTCTGCAATTTCATACATATTCATGTTAAAATCTATTATGCCATCTACAAAATCTTGATATGGATTTTGGTCAATTGCAACTGCGCCAATTTGATAGTTTTCACCATCAAAGCGTCCTAATAACGCTTGGTCGTTTAGCGTAAAGTAATGAGCACCTATGCCGTATGGATGCCTAATAACTTCACTCATGTAGTGCTTATACGCAGTAGCTCTGTCCTTTTGGGTTTCAACTGCTCTTAACCCTGTTGCATACATTCCGGATTCAAGCGCACCAAAATGGAATTCACCTATAACAATTGGAATATCCACTATTTTAGCTACTTCATCAATTTGTTTGTATGGACTGATAGAATAGCTGTTTATTGAAAATACGTCAAAATTCTCCCACCCGGCAATTAAAGTGGGGTCTGAGATGAATGCATATCTCATGCCAAGGTTTAAATGGTTTGGGTCAATTTTTTTGCACGCATTTGCAGGCAACTCAACGTAACGTCTGATTAAAATTTCTGAAAATTCTCTTAAATCTGCTTCAGTTGCTTTGCTTATTTCACAAGCTCTAAAAATAGGAGTATACAAATCTTCAAACTCAGAAAAATCTGTTTCCCATTTATTATTTAATGTACTTATATCAGAATATTTTTCTTTCAATCTTTCAATAAACACAGCTTTCGAAGTTAAATTCATTTTTGACGCCATCATTTGTTCTGCAATATTAATTTTTTGTACAAATGCCCATTCAGGCTCATTTCTCATGAAATACCCTATCATATAAGGGTCTTCCTTGAGATGTGAAAGTCCATTAGCATATAAAATGGAATTTTGCTCATATGTCGGGTCAAAAACATCAGGGAAATCTCTAAAAATACAGTTTTCAGTAGTTGGGAAATCTTTCATAGTATACGCATATGGAACTTTACTTCTCATTATAAAGTCATAATCGCTCCATGCGCCTGCTGTGTTAATCCCCCAGTTTCTTATTCTCTTATATGTAATTTCTTCCCAACTTCTTTTCCAATTTTCACCAAAGACTCTAATCAAGTTGGCTATGCTAAAATCATAATGCTTAACACCTTTATTAATCTCCCAAGCGTCTTTATATGCACCGTCTTCGCTTTCAAGTTTTTCGAAAAGATTTTCCTTGCCATCGATTCTTCCTGCGCTATGGCAACCGATACAATCAAAGCCAGAGGATATAAAAGCATGGCCATTTGGGTCAACAAGCCACCAACGTTTACCGTCATGTTTAGTTCTAAAATATCCATTTCCTTCGTCAAATTTTTTGCTTAGACATCCTCCAAATTTGGAATACTTAAATTTTTTGTCATCAAACTCTGAGTTAATATATTTGTTAAATACTTCCATTAACTCTTCGTCGGATTTAATACTGTTTTCCAAATTTTTGATAGTGCTTTGTCCATACTTATCGCATAAAATGGTGTTCGGAACTGGGAATTCTGGGACCGTATCTGAGAATGTAATATCGCTAATTTCAGTTTTCAAATCAGCAATTCTCCCTGCAGCAGAAATTGTAATCATCTTGATCTCATCAATTGGTAATTTTGTTCCAAAGACCACTTGTTTAAGATTGCCCGGGCGTGGCTCGCGAAAAAGAGTGTTCCCCTCAAGCGCCTCAAAGTCTAAGCAAACTCTAGTTTTGATTTTTGGTAATAAACCACACAAAACATACAAATCAGGTTTTTCAACCAATTCTCTGTGGAATGTAAGAGAAATTAGAGCAGATAAGTCACTGTCAATCGCAATATCAAAATATAGGTATTTTGTCTTTGAGATATTCTCCTTAGAAACACAGCTCTCACCAACAGTCATGATTATCGAACCACCATCTTTGTCAAAAATACAAGTTTGAGCGGTTCCACTGTCCCCTAGTTCTACTTTTTTTGATTTTAGATTACTAAAATCCAGAATTTGTTTCATTTAAAATCATTCCTTTCTTACACATGAATTTTTGAAAATTACTTTTCAATACTTTTTCTATATTGAGCGGGACTCATCCCATATAGCCTTTTAAATGCCTTGTAAAAAGAGTTATGGCTTAAATAACCACAATTTGTTGCAATTTCCGTAATGGATAAATTTTCATTTTTCATCATTTCCAATGCTTGAGCCATTCTAGTATTTTCAAGCAACGATTGAAAACTTTCTCCATTGTGTTCTTTGATAAATCTCGAAATATATTTTTCACTTAATTTAAATTCATCTGCTATACTACAAAGAGAAATACTGCTGTCACTGAAATTCTCATCTATAAATTTCATGATTTTCTCATACAAATCAAACTTGCTTTTACTGTTCTTTTGCCTAATCTCTTTTGAAACATTTGTAAAAATTTCGATTACATTTTCTTCAAAAACTTCAATATTTCTAATGGAGTTGACATGCTCTTTGAATAACTGGAATTTCTCAGTATTTATATAACCTTTTGACACATCTTGATATATATTAATAAAATCACTTTTCATTCTTTCAAACTTAATTTTATCTGGTAGTGAATAATTTTTATTTCTTGCAAAGAAATTTACAATCATATCACTTATTTTTTCGCTTTCACCTAATTTAATCAAAGAGTCAAGTTCGTTTGAAAATTCTGTTGTAACTTGCCAAATTTTATTAGTCAAATGCGTATCATCAGCTATAATTAGGAATTTGTCTTCATTCAATAAATGCTGCTCAACCGCTACCCTAGCAGAATAATACGATTTATCTGCATCGAGTAATGATGCTATTTCAACCCCGACTCCACACAAAATATCAATTGAATATTCATTTATCAAGGAGTTGCACAATTTGGAAAAATCTTCTATAGTTTTATCAAATTCATCGTCATTGAATTCGCAAAAAACCACACATTCATCGTTTGACAAGGAATGTATATATAAAGAAGACGGAACAAAGGTTAATACGCTTTCAGATAGAATGAAAAATTCTGGTATCTCACTTTCTGCTTTCACATCAGAAAATTTCAGATAAACAACAATTTTTTTATCGCCCAAAGCTGATAATCCTATGCTATGCATTGCTTCAGTAAGTTGAGTTTCTGTGTAGATATCTCCACGCAAAAGTCGAGTGAAAAACTCACTTTTTCTGACAATAGAGTATTCTTTTATTCTATTTTCCAACTCAACTTTGTTCAACTTAAATTTGGTTATAGAATTTGTAATCACCGTATATTCGTTATTGAATAACTGCTTGTCATCGTCGTCTAACATTGCTACAATTTGCTTTATTGGTTTACTGCTACTAGCACTCAAAATGATTGCCACGATAACGCCAAAGAAAACTAGTAAAAGAGCAATCATTACCATCAATCTTATGTAGTCCCCGGTTTGCTCGTTGAAATAACTCATTGGTACACTCAGTGTGTACAAAAAAGCTCCTTCTTTATATGTGAATACATATGAATTGTTCGAAAAAATCGAATTTTCTCCGTAAGGAGTTTCAGAAAACAATGGTAGTTTACTCACTGATTCATTTGATGAATATACTAGTTTATCTTTGCTGTCAGAAATATAGAAATCACCACCGTGTTCAAATTGAGAAAAGGCAAATAGCTCTTCTAGCTCTAACTTATTAATAGTGATAAAAGCCGTGATAGTGTCTTCTATATTATCATTAACTACTGTATATTTTCCACAAAACATATATTGTGTTGTTTTTGAAGTAATATACTCCACTTCAACAGGCAAAATAGTATATGAAATTACCTGATTTGACATGGTTTCAAAAAATTCACTGTAGGGAATTCCGTTTATATTATAGTGTTCATACGGCCACTGATGCACCTGTTTAATAAGCGAATTATTCATGAAAGCATTGCCCGAAGCAGAGTGCCACAAATATAATTCACCAACAAAGCTTAAATTTGAATAATATCTGGGTATGTCATCTTTTATAACTTCATATGCATCTTCGTCGCTAAGTTGACCACTTAGCATTTCATGTACACTGTCACTCCTACTTAGTGAATGTGTAATCTGTACAAACTCATCTACTTTAGAATTAAATATCTTTGCAGTTTTTTCAATATCGCTAATTGTTATCTCGGTAACTGATTCTACAAGTATATTTGTTAATAGATAATTAGTTGGAATTAAAAAAACAACAAACAAAACTACCATTAATATATATGAAAGAAAAAATTTTCTTGAAAGCGGTAAATTTTTTAAACTTAATTTTTTCAAGGTATACCTCCCTAATCAGTCTATATATTACATTATACATATATAAATGAAAAAATCAAATATTTTTTTATCGGAAGAATTAAAATCAATAATATTTTTATTGAATTGTATTTAATTTTGGCTTTTTTAACTTCAAATTAGAAAATAAGTACAAAGCGACCCGATTTTTATAATTCATTTAAAAAATGAATTACTTCTGTTTTTGTATAAATTGTAAATAAAAAAACGTGTGATTTGTCACAACTGACAATGAAATGTTCTACTTAACGTGAAAAAATCCTCTTAGGTAGAATAAATCAAGGTGTGAGAATAATTTCAACTTGAATTACTCTTCATTATTTGTTAAAATTTATTGTGTAAGTTACCCAACGAATTACAAATTTGTAACATATTTTTATACGCAAAAAACAAACACCATATCAATATGAATTTCGTTGAGTAAAACTAAACTTTTATGTATGGAGGAAACATCATGAAAAAAAGAATTTTAGCAACTATTTTAGCAGCAGCAATGATTACTTCATTTGCAGCATGCTCAGCTCCTGCTGAAGAAGGTGGCACATCAAGTACAGGTGGTACAACAAGCACTGGTGGTACAACAAGCACAGGTGGAGGCGACACTACCTATGCTGATGAATTTGTTGAAGCTGCAATGAACAATGCAAACTTCAATCCAACAGGCGACCAAATATTAAAAGAAAAAGCTACTTTCACAGTTATGACTCAACAATCAAGTTCTTTAAAAACAGCAGATGAAAAACAAATTGTTATAGACACAGAAGAACTCACAAACGTAAATATCGATTGGGACGAAGTTCCAAGTTCAGGTTGGTCAGAAAAAGTTAACCTAGCTTTTTCAACAAACTCACTTCCAGATGTTATAATCGGAGGAGTTGATGTAGCAACTTATTCAAGACAGTTGACTTCATTAAATGGTATGATTGATGAATTTGCACCTAATATAGTTGAGTTCCTAGAAACTCGTCCTGAATACGCACCAGCTTTATCAGATGCAGACGGAAACATCAAAGCTTTGCCAATTGGAGATGAAAACGACTGGAATGTTATCGACTCAATGATAGGACTTAACCAAACTTGGTTAGACGAAGCGGGAATGGACGCACCGACAACAATTGAGGAATTTGAAGAAGCATTGCAATACTTCAAAGACAACGACATGAACGGAAACGGCGACCCTAACGACGAAATTCCTTTCACTTTCCTTGATATTTGGGGCTGGGCAAATACTCTTGAGCCAATTTTCGCATCTTTTGGAGCACCAGAGAGTGAAAACCACGTATATCGTGACCCTGCAGACAACAGAACAATCATCTTCTCACCAGCACAAGATGGTTACTATGATGCACTTGTTTGGTTGAATGACCTTTACACTAAAGGTTTAATCGACGCTGATGTTTTCACAATGGATAGTACAACATATTCACAAAAAAATGCTACAAATAATGTTTTAGGCGCATATGCAACATACGGACCTCCAGGGGCAGACGGCGACGTTCACGGAAATATGTGGACAGGATTTAAATACTTAGAAGTTGAAGGAACAACTCCAACTGTATACGGAAACGACCAAACAAAAACAAGTGGTTTCCAAATCACAATGGCTTGTGAACAACCCGAAGTTTTTGTAAGATGGTATGACACAGTAAACTCAACTCCTGAAATGGTTTTAGGTTGGGGTAGAGGTTTACAAGGTTATGCTTGGGAATATGCACCAGATGGTGGCATTGTTCTTGCTGGAATGCCAGCTACATGGTGGGTTGAAAACGGTTATGAGAGCGGAGGAGACCACAGATCTCAAGAAAGTCTAGCAGGTCAAACACCTGGATTCTGGAGTTATAATTTCGCAGAAGAGCATAATGTTTATAGCGTGTATGACTACGAAGATTTCGAGCCAACTCCTACAGCTTTAAAGCTTTTAGAATTTGCTGAAGTTGATGACAATGGTTACCTAGTTTGGGGACTTCCTGTTGGACCAGACACACAAGAGAGCATTCAACAAAGAGGCTTGTTAAAAACAGAATTTGACAGCTACCTAAAAACTTTCGTTTCAGACTCAGTTCTAAACGGTATTGACGAAGCAAAATGGGAAGCTCATTTAGAGCAATTAAACGCTCTTAAAATGGACGAATACATAGCTCTTTGCCAAGATTTAACAGACAGACTTTTGGCGTCAGAATAATTCACTTTTGGTGTAATTCAATTTTTATTAATTAGTGGGGCCTGTCGCATTAAGGAAAAATAAACATAAAGTAGGGGAGGACTTACACGTCCTCCCGATAAATAGGCAAGTAATTGACGAATTTAGGACAAGCATGGAAACCTGTCCCTACTATAGTTTGTTTATTCTGACGAGGAAATTCGTTAATGTGACAGCCTCATCTTTTTTTATCAGAAAACATCGCACACTTTCTTCAAAATCACAAGGAGGAGCTACACGAATGGAAAAAGCTGTTAAAAACCAACTGCAACCCCAAAAAAAATACAGCAAAGAAAAAATAGCAATATATTTTAAAAGAAACTGGCCTTTATACGTTTTCCTTTTACCAGCAGTAATATATGTTGCTGTATTAAACTACTGGCCAATGTACGGAATTCAAATTGCATTTAAGAATTACCACCCACTAGATGGTATTCTTGGTAGTCCGTGGGTTGGATTTGACCAATTCATTACTTTTTTTGAGTCCCCTCAATTTGTAAAATTACTTACAAATACACTAGTTATCAGTATATATCAACTGATTGCAGGATTTCCAATTCCAATCATCTTCGCAATTTTGTTAAACTATACAATTTCAAAAAAATTCAAAAAGATATCACAGATGGTAACCTATGCACCACACTTTATATCAATGGTGGTCTACGTTGGAATGATTCAAATATTCCTTCAAAACGATGGCGTAGTAAACCAAATCATTATGGTTTTTGGTGGTGAGCCAATAAACTTTATGGGAACTCCCGAATTTTTCAGACACATCTATGTTTGGTCGGGAATCCTTCAAAACATGGGATTTTCATCTATCATATACATTTCTGTTCTAACTGCAGTTTCACCTGAACTTCACGAAGTTGCAACGGTCGACGGAGCTTCAAAATTCCAAAGAATTCTATACATTGATTTACCACATATTATTCCAACTGCTATTATTCTTTTAATTTTAAATGTTGGAGGTATTTTAAGTGTTGGATTCGAAAAAGCTTATCTAATGCAATTGCCAATTAACTTGGAATATTCAGAAATTATCTCAACATATGTTTACAGCATAGGTTTGCAAGGAGGGCAATTCAGCTATTCCACTGCTATAGGATTGTTCAATAGCGTTATCAATGCTATTATGTTATTGATTGTAAATGCATTTGCAAGAAAATTCTCTGAAACGAGTCTATTCTAATAAGAAAGGGGAAATGTAATAAATGTTAAATCATTTCAAAAAACAAACCAAAAAAGATAACATTTTTGATGTAGTAGTCTTTATTCTAGTGTTCATTTTAACTATGATGATAGCTTATCCCCTTTACTTTGTTATCATTGCTTCTGTCAGCGATCCGGGAATGGTTCAAAACGGTGAAGTTTTGCTTTACCCCAGAGGCATTTCATTTGAGGGATACAAATATATTTTAAGGGACAGCAGAATTTGGATGGGATACTTAAACACCACAATTTACACAGTTGGCGGAGCTTTGCTCGGTATCGCAATCACAATTCCAGCAGGATTTGCACTTTCTAAAAAACATTTGTGGGGAAGAAAAATTTTCATGTTGTTTTTCATGGTAACAATGTATTTTGGTGGAGGACTTATCCCTACATACTTGGTTATCGACCAACTAGGTTTGGTAGGAACGCGTGCAATTCTTATCATTTTGGGTTCATTCTCTGTTTACAACATGATAGTTACTCGCTCGTTCTTTTCAACTAGTTTACCTGCAGAACTACAAGAAGCTGCTGAGATTGATGGATGTTCAATATTCAGATTTTTCTTTACAATTGCAATTCCACTTTCAAAAGCAATTATTGCAATTATGACTCTTTATTATGCAGTTGGACACTGGAACGACTTCTTCAATGGACTAATTTACTCTGGAAACAACAATGAGTTGTATCCATTACAACTGATTATGAGAGATATTTTACTCTCGGGTCAAATGATAAATCCAGCAGAAGTCATTGACCAAGAACAATTAGAAATGATGATTCAAAGAGCTTTAACAATCAGATACGGTGTTATCATTGTTGCAAGTCTTCCAATTCTAGCATTCTATCCTTTTGTACAAAGATATTTTGTAAAAGGTGTTATGATTGGTTCTCTTAAAGGATAATTTTTACATCAATATAAAAGCAACTAACAGCTACATTCTAGTTGTTAGTTGCTTTTTTTTGTTGTTATCCAAATCCAAAACTATATTATTCCCATCTCTCAGACAAAATATCTTTATAGATTAATTTATTATATTCTGCTACTATTTTCGGATTAGAATTAGCAATGTTATTGAGTTCTTTTGGGTCATTTTTCACATCATAAAGCTCTGGTAAATCACCAAAATTGCTTATGAATTTATAGTCAGCAGTTTTTATACATCTAAATACACCGTTTTGGCTTGTTTCTGCTGCAACAATGTAATCTCTGTGCTTTCTACTTTCATCTTTTATCGTATCGAGGAATGAGAAAGCATCTGCTTTTCTGCCTTGTCTAGTCCTTGCACATGCAATATCACAAATAGTTTCGCCTACATCCATAAGTTCAACAAAAGTATCTGTTATATGTGGCTCAACACCTTTTTTATAAGCGAACAAAGGAATATGAAGCGAACCTTCATATGCACAATGTTTGGTATACAAGCCGTGATCTCCAAGCATTTCTCCGTGATCTGCAGTGAACATAATCCAAGTGTTATCCAGCATTGAATTTTTTTCTAATGTTTCGATAATTTTGCCAATTTGCTCATCAATCATTAAAATATAAGCTATGTATTGTTTGATTGCTTTTTTTATATCTTTTTCATCAGTGCTGGATACAGCGAAGTTTCCAAGATGTTTTATATACGCATTAGGCTTGTTTTCACTGTTTCCGACAATCGGCATTAATGTATCTACTACTTCATCAGAAACTTGCTTGATATAATCTTCATGTGCATCATACGGGTTATGTGGACCCGCAAAACTTACAAATAAATGCCACGGATATTCTGGGTCAGCTTTTTCAATCCATTCGCAAGCCCTAGCTCCAATGTAGCTATCGTGAAACTCCTCAGGAAGCAAATTTGACACAAAACTATTTCTTTGCACCCAGTTCTCACCAGAATAAATATAATCTTTATCAGTGAATTTTTCCAGCTTTCCCCTTTTTTTCAGAAAATCTGCATATGGACCTAGCAGTTCATTCTCGCTTGATGAAAATGCGTGTTGTTTACCCTCAATTTCTACTGGATGGGTAAATCCATATGAATATAAAACCGGACGGTCGCCTCTAACTCCATTTTCTTTGGTTGGTTTTGCTAAATCGAGTTTGCCAACACACCCAACTTTGTATCCACTATCTCTGAGTCTCTTGTAATAAGTATCCTCGTGAATAGATAAATAGGTTTCGTTTTCCAGACAACCGGATTTAATTGGGTGGAGGCCAGTAGCAAGCGATATTCTTGCAGGAGCACAAATAGGACTGTTTGTGTAGCAATTTTTAAAAATTACAGATTTTTGTGCAAGTTTGTTTATATTAGGAGTTTTGATTAACGGATTTATATATTCCAAATAATCAAATCGAAGTTGATCACACATAATAAGTAGTATATTTTCTTTCATATGAGGGTATTATCCTTTCAATTTACCTAGAAATTTTGTTTAGGGAAAATAGCAGTAACATCAACTTGCCAGTTTTTCAACAAGGTTTTAAGTTCAGCAAATTTCTCGGTTTCTATACCAGAAATATCTGTTTTTTCGCCTACATCTTCTTTTAAATTATATAATTCGAAATGTCCATCTTCAAAGTATTCGATTAGTTTATAGTCCCCTAATCTAACTGCGCTTCCCGGTGTTCCACCTTGATTTCCATAATGCGGATAATGCCAGAAAATCGGACGCTCTTCAAATTTTTCATTCTTAAATATTGGCATAAGGCTGACGCCATCTATGTTGGGGTCATCGACATTCGCACCACAAACTTCTGCAATAGTTGCAAAAATATCAGGAGTTGTCATAGGAATTTCACAAGTGGTGTTAGGTTTTATTTGATCTTTCCAATAGCAAACCATAGGAACTCTGACACCGCCATCTTTTGTCCAACCTTTGCCCTCTGCAACAGGAAGATTACAAGTAGGAGAACCTTCAGCTGTCGAAAGACCACCATTATCAGCGCTAAAAATAATCAATGTGTTATCAAGCACACCTTTTTTCTCAAGTGCACCGACTAATCTACCGATATTTTCATCTAAATTATATATCAAACCAGCATAAGTCGGGTCTGATTGAATTATCCTTCTTTGAACATTCAAGTGTTTTTTATGTTCGGTTGGAAAATTTTCTCCGATTACAAGAGGGTTAATTTTGTCTAGCCCAAGTCTCTGTGCCTTTTCTGTGAAATAATCAATGTCTTTTTGTGGTGCTTGAATAGGTGTGTGGACTGCATAATGCCAGAAATTCAAAAAGAATGGCTTCTCATCGCTTTCTTCGATAATTTTAATGGCTTCATTAGTAATCCTGTCAGTTAGAAATTCACCCTCTGGTCCCTCGCTTAAGTTTGGGATGTAGTATGGGCTAAAGTAACCTTTGGAAGGACAACCCCATTCACAACCAGCTACGTTTTTGTCAAACCCAAATTTTTCGGGGTAAAACTCTTGAGTTCCCAGATGCCATTTGCCTACGTGCCAAGTGTTATATCCCACTTCCTTTAAATAGTGCGCAATTGTTTTTTCTGACTTTGGTAAATGCTTAATGTATGGAGCGTCAATTAATATTCCTTTGCATGGATGTGTTTCCCCTCCACCATCAATCCAATCTGTCACGCCTACTCTTGCTGGATATTTTCCTGTAAGCAAGCTTGCTCTGCTAGGAGAACAAACAGGACAAGATGCATATCCATTAGTAAACATCATTCCATTTTCTCTGAGTTTATCAACATTAGGTGTTTCGTAAAACTCGCTTCCTGCACAGGCGATATCTTTAAATCCCATATCGTCTATATAAATAATAACTACATTTGGCTTTTTGCTCAACTTATACCATTCCTCTCAAAATTAATATATTAATGCTATTAAATTAATGTCTGCTGAACAACCTGAAAATGGCTTTGTTACGTGTTATTCAGTAGAATTTAATTATATTACACAACAGAAAAATAGTCAAACAAAAAAATCAATCAGGCAAGAATTAATTCCTACCTGATTGACCTAGCATGACCGATATTTTTGAAACTTCTTCGCTATTAAAATTACTACTTCAAACAAAATTAATAAAAGAGTTTTCTGCTATTGTGGG
>CAYJBU010000046.1:0-1530 GCA_964368155.1 uncultured Eubacteriales bacterium
ATTTTCATAATCCTGATCTTAATATTAAGATGGTATCCGATTATTTTCCTGAAAGCTATTCGTATCTTGCTTCAAAGTACAAATCAGAAAGAGGGGTTCCTATGTCTGTATATTTAGAAAATCGCAGAATAGAGAAAGGGAAGACTTTACTAGAAGAAACCGATATGAATGTAAACGAAATTTCTTTGGCTTGTGGGTATCACTCTTTGACTATATTTAGCAGAGCTTTCAAGAAAAATGTTCAAATTTCACCTAATTTATATAGAAAATCTTCAAAAGAAAAATGAGTTGTAGAAAGGAAGGTTGTCAGTGAAAAAACCAAACATTCTTTATATTATGTCAGATGACCACAGCGCAAACACTGTGAGTGCTTATGGTTCAATGCTATCAGAGGTTTTTAAGACACCTAATATTGACAGAATTGCAAATGAAGGAGCTATTTCATACAATTGCTGTTGCAGTAATGCCATTTGCACTCCTAGTCGTGCTACTATTGTGACAGGGACTCACTCGCATGTAAACAAAGTTTTGACATTAGCAGATGGGTATGATAACAAACTTGATACTTTTCCTGAAATTCTTCAAGAAAATGGCTATACTACTGCAGTAGTAGGGAAATGGCATTTGCACTGCAAACCGCAAGGTTTTGATTATTTTGATGTATTACCCGGTCAAGGATTATATTTTGACCCTGTTTTTCTAGATTCAGACACAAATTATAATGATGTTCCAAAAGACTTTGAGGGAAGAGAGCATAGCACCGATTTTGACAATTATTTAGCAAAAAGGTACGGTAAACTCAACAGAGGTCATGTATCTGATATTATTGCTGATAAATGCCTTGATTGGTTAAAGACAAGAGAACAAGATAAACCATTTATGCTATTGTGTCATCACAAAGCGCCACATGATCATTTTGAGTATCATCCTCGAGATGAGCATTTATTTGATGGAGTAGAAATACCTATGCCCGAGAGCATTTTTGAGGATAAATCACACAGAAGTGAGGCTTCAAGAATATATGGATCAACTATTTCTAGCAATAACAGAGCGCACAGTATGGGTTCTTTTGTTGATTCTACAAGATATCCACATCAAAGAACGCCTCTTGAAGGGTTGAGTGAAAAAGATAAGACAAAAGCTACATATCAAAGATATCTAAAAGACTATATGAGAACTGTAAAAAGTATTGATGACAATGTTGGTCGACTTTTAGATTACTTAGAGAGTGTTGGAGAACTTGATAATACAGTAGTGATATATACTTCTGATCAAGGAATGTTTTTGGGTGAACACAACTATATGGATAAAAGGTGGATATATGAAGAGGCTTTAAAAATGCCTTTTGTTATTAGATATCCAAAGTTTATTTCTGCAGGGACAAAAATTGAGCACACAATAAAAAATGTGGATTTTGCACCTACTATTTTAGATTTCGCAGGGATAAATAAATCGTCACAAATGCAAGGTGATAGTTTTAAAGCCATTCTTGAGGGTGAAGAAATAGAATGGGATAACTCATTGTATTAT
>CAYJBU010000046.1:1540-14425 GCA_964368155.1 uncultured Eubacteriales bacterium
CATTTGGCGCATCACGATGTACCGGCACACATAGGAGTAAGAACTCCAGAGTTCAAATTAATCTATTACTATGGTGAACCTCTTCATGCCAGTGGAGCTTTAAAAGAACTAACCCCTAAAGGTTTTGAGTTGTACGACTTGAAAAATGACCCATATGAGTTAAAAAATGTTTTTGAAGATGAAAGTTATAGACATGCTAAAACCTCAATGATTGAGATGTTAAAAAAGAAGAAATCAGAAGTTCAAGATAATGACAATATTTTAGATGGTATTATATAAACTCGCTTAACACTGATAAATTTAATGAGCCTTTTTTCGGCAGTTTGGAGTATTATTATGAGCAAGAAACCTAATGTTTTAATTTTTTTCACAGATGATCAACGTTTTGACACTATTCACGCCTTAGGCAATGAGGAGATAAAAACGCCAAATTTAGATGAATTTTCTAAAAACTCTGTTGTTTTCACTCATGCACATATAATGGGTGGAACTTGTGGTGCTGTTTGCATGCCAAGTAGAGCGATGCTACAAACAGGAAGAAATTTATTCTCGCTAAATGGAATAGGAAAAGCAAATGGTGGCGTTATTCCAAAAGAACACGTTGCTATGCCAGAGTATTTACAACAAAATGGATATTTTACACAGCATGTTGGAAAATGGCACCAAGATAAAGACTCATTTACTCGTTGTTACGACAATGCCTCAAGAATTTTTGGGTTTCATGGAAAAGGTGGGTGGTACAGCAATGAGGGGGGGCATTATAATCCTGTGTTGATTGATTTTGACCCAGAAGGAAAATATGACTTAGAAAACAGATATCACCTAGCAGTTGACGGAAACAAAATTCCACTTGACAGCGTTCACGAAAAAATCGCCAAAGATTACAATGCGGGGAAGCTCCATACAACTGATATTTTTTGTGATGCTGCAATTGATTTTATTGAGAAATACGAAGAAAATAAGCCATTTTATTTGTATTTAGCTAACATTGCACCTCATGACCCAAGAAACGCACCAGAGGAATATCACGAAATGTATTCATCGGATGATGTTTCTACTCCACAAAATTTCTTGCCAGTTCATCCATTTGATAATGGCGAACTCTACAATAGAGATGAAAGGCTTGAGTTTTTTCCAAGAAGTAAACGCGCAGTTAGAAGGCATATTGCTGATTACTATGCGATGATTTCACATATTGACACGAGATTTGGCGATGTAATTCAAGCGCTGAAAGATAAGGGTATATACGACGACACCATAGTGATTTTTGCGGCTGATAACGGATTGGGATTAGGACAACATGGTCTGCTTGGAAAACAAAGTGTATATGAGCACAGTATCCGCGTTCCGTTTATGATTAAACCCGCAAAAGATTTTGAGGCAAAACATACAAATTCATATATCTATTTGTTTGATGTTTTTCCAACAATTTGTGAAATGTGTGGACTGGAAAAACCCGACTCAGTTAATGGGACTAGTTTTGCTCCAGTGGTTTTTTCAGAAATCGAAAGCACAAGAAATGAAATTTTTGCAGCATACAGAAACTTTCAAAGGTGCTACAAAAATCATAAATTTAAGTTAATTGAGTATTATGTGGGAGATGAGAGAAATACGCAATTGTTTGATTTGGAAAATGATCCCAAAGAAATTAATAATCTATATGGTAAAGAAGAGTATGTAGATGTGTTAAAAGATATGAGGGAGAAGCTATTAGAGCAACAAAATTTCTATAGAGACCCATTAGTAGTTTATCCAAAAGAAGTCTTGAAAACTGACCTTTGGTGAGTATCATAAATTTAGAAAGTGAGGTTGATTAAGTGAAAAATGTTCTTGTTATTTTATGCGACCAATTAAGACCTGACTTCTTGTCGTGCTATGGTAATTCTCAAATTAATACACCAAACATTGATTCGCTTGCAAAAGATGGTGTGTTATTTGAACACGCTACTACTGCTTCTCCTGTTTGCTCTCCAGCTAGAGCTTCAATGATGACAGGAAGATTTGTTACGGACCATGGGGTGTGGACAAATGATACTCCATTTCGTGATGGACTAGAATATATTCCAAAACGAATGAAAGAAAATGGCTATGCTTGTGGTGCGTTTGGAAAATTACATCATTTTCCAGCAAAAGACAGCAAGGGATTTGACTTAGCGTTACAAATGGAAGAGAATCGTTTAGCAATTGAAGATGATTATTATAAATACTTGAAAAAATTGCACCCCGAGATAGAGAATTTGTATGGGCACGACAAAGAGGGGAGTTTTAAATATTCTTTAGAAGAATATTATGAACATTGGATTGCAGACAATGCAATGAAATTTATTGAACAAAATAAAGAAAAACCTATTTTTGCTTGGGTTTCTTTTCAAGGTCCACACGGTCCACTTGATGCACCTTCAAACAATGGGATTTCATCTGCTATAGATATTTCAGATCCAATACAAATAGATTTGGATTTAGAATGTGAAGTTGCCAGATACAGAAAATCTAGAGAGAGTCATCATGACATGGATTACTACAGAAATTACAGAACAAAATACGCTGAATTAATTCAAATTTTAGATTATGAAATTGGAAGAATTATTGAGTTTCTAAAATACAAAGGGCTATATGAAAACACTGTGATTATGTTCTCGGCAGACCACGGAAACACCTGCGGAGACTACGGAACAATTCAAAAAGGTCCAATGATTTATGCGTCACAATTAGAAATTCCAATGATTATTGCAAATCACCCTGAATTACCCCAAAACGTGGTGAGTGACGTGCTTGTAAGCAACTTGGATTTGGGCACAACTTCACTTAAAATAGCAAAAGATGATATACCTCTTGGTTATTCAAGGTGCATGGCAGAAATGTTCTTGAATATTGAGAAGCAAAGAGATGTTATTTTCAGTGAATTTTGTGACAGTGTTAAAATTGTATCAAATAAAACTCATCGTTTGGCATATTATCCGTTTGCGAAAGAGTATGAGTTAGTGGAAATAAACAACGAAACAGTTAATTTAGCAAGTAAGGCAGAATATCAGCAATTAAAGGCTGAACTTCTTGCTGATATAATTGACTTTACTTTGATGTCAAAGCCTATTCACATTGAAGCGCATGATTTTACTCCAAAGGTGCAAAAAGGTTTGACAAATAAATATCCTAATAATCTTGATGATTTAGAAATTGTTTTTCCACTAGCATCACAACAGGAATATAAGAACCTTGAAAATGATGGATTAGATGCAGATTATAACTCATTTTGCATTGAGAGAGAAGAGAAAATTACGAGATTTTATGGAAAGTATTGGTCTGGTGAGAAAAAATTCAAACAAAAATATTAAATTGAAAAAGTTTGAATATTAGTAAATTAACGATAGAATGGAGCAGAAAGGATTGATGGTAGTATGGATAGAACTTATCCACAAACTCTTAAAAAACTGCATTTTGATATGCATACACCACAAACGGTTGCAAATGTAGGTGGTAAACTTGATATAGAAAAGTATGTTGAAGCAATAAAATTGTCAGGAACTCAATCAGTCACTCTTTTTGCACGTTGTGCATATGGGTTTACATATTTTTATACCGATTACAGTTGTCCTCACCCCAGTATGGACAAAGATTTGTTCGGTGAAATTTGCACAGCACTTAGAAAAGAAGGAATTGATGTAACGGCATATTTTGCAATTTGTAGAATATCTGATTATGACATGAAAAGAAATCCCCAAAAAAAGGATTGGCTTTCATTTGACGAAAATGGAAAAGAGAGAAATCTAACCATTGGAACTGACTTAGTTCACACTCCTTGTATAACAAAAGGGTATTTCTATGGAGAAATTTTGAATTCAATTTTAGATTGTGCAAGAAATTATGATATTAATGCAGTTTGGATTGATGGAATATATCATTGTTTGAACACTCCATGTTATTGCGAAAAGTGCATGGATAAGTATAACAAAGATGTGCCTCAGGCAAATGGAATTTTTGAAGGAAGACAAAAAAACAGATGGATTACAGATCAAATCGAAAATTTCTTAAATACTGTTGCTATAGAACTTGATAAAGTTAAACCAGGGTGCACTGTTGGTGCAGATGTCATCGGTTGCTTGAATTGGAGTACTCCATATCCCAAACACGTGGGGTTTGTAACATATGACCCGCAAACACCAAATCTAGCAATGAATATTTCCCTTGCGCTTTCTTATACCTGTTGGAGAAATGTTTGCTCTGACATGAACATTCAACGAATGAGAAACTGGCAAGATTTTAATTCTCGCTCGCTTGAAATGTCAATGACTGATGCTGCTGTATGCGCATCGATGAATAGTATGCTTATCTGTGGAGATATTGTTGGAGCAGTTGAAGTACAACCGAATATGAATGCGATGAAATTGGTGGGTAAAACATTTGCTTTTGGCGAAAATATTCACAATCAAGTAAAGGATATACCATCTTTTGCAGATGTCGCAATTATTTCAAGCCCTGAAGATACAAGAGCGTATGATAGCAAAGTCTGGAAAGTAGAACCACAAAAATTTGAAGCAGCTTATCAGTGCGTGGTTTCTTCAGGACTCACTGCACATACTTTATTTGACGATGATATCGAAGAAAACGTTCACAAATACAAAGCAGTGATTTTGCCTGAATTGTCATATATCGGAGAGCATGCCGCTTTGGCACTTCAAAAATACGTAAAATCCGGTGGAAAGTTAATTGTCGTTGGTGGTATCCCCGCAGCAGTTGGGAAATACGAAAAAGACAGCACGGCTGATTATTCCATAATGGAAAAACTTTGCGGAGTGAGCTTTTTAGGAAAAAAAGATGTTAAATTATCCTATATCAATTTTGAAGATAGTGATTTAGACAAATACTTCAATGACTTTATTTTGACTAATTTGGCAGTGGAGGGAAGTTTTTCATTGACAAATCCAAGCACTGCGAAAGTAGCAGCTAATGTATTTGAACATGGACAATGTTTCCAAATTGGTGCACTGCCAATAGGTGATGAGTCTGAATATCCTGCGATTGCAACCAATGAATACGGAGATGGAAAAGTGATTTTCTTATCTCAACCTATGTTTTCTGCCTACTATAAACTTGGAAATCATACAATTAAAAGATTAATTAAAGGGATTTTGATTGACAATATCAAAGAATATGCTATACTTAAAGGAGCGTCAAATGCACAATTGGTTGTAGCAAAAAGTGATAATAAATTAGCGATTTCCACTATTCTTTATCAAGGAGATTTGCGTGGACATTTACCAAGAGTGATAGATGAAGTAGGGGAGATATCAGGAATAAAAGTGTATGTAAAGGAAAAAAGAATACCTAAAAATGTAAAATCAGTTCTTGGTGATGACGTAAAACATAGTTTTAGTGGGGATGGAATGACAATTGAGTTTCCACCAACTAAAATTTATAGTGGTATTGTTTTTGAGTTTTAATAAAAACTCTCACAGTTATATATAGTAGCAATGATTTTTTGCATATAAAGCTTAAAACATTGAGACTTATCAAGAAAGGAAAGAAGAATTTATGAAAAAAATACCTGAATGCACACAATCAACTTTTGGGGAAAAATTAACTCCTGTAGGGAGAATTTTGGAAGACCCTGACTACAATGTATGGGGTTGCTCACCTATATATGGTGAAGATGGCAAAGTTCACGTTTTCTACGCAAGATGGGAAAACAAATACGATCATTTAGGTTGGGTAGCTGCTTGTGAGGTTGGTCATGCTGTTGCTGATAAACCTGAAGGTCCATATGTTCATGTTGGAGTTGCGTTGAGCGGTAGAGGTGGAGACGCTTGGGATTCTTGGTCAATTCATAACCCGTCTATTTACAAGGTAGATGGAAAATATGTATTGCTATATATGGGTTCAAATGGTTCAGATTTAGGCAAGACTTTAGATGAAATTGGTGAAATGACACAAGAAGAGTATCAACCTTATTTTAGAAAACTTGTAAATTCCAAAAGAGTAGGCATGGCAATTTCTGATTCATTAGATGGTCCATTTGAGAGAGTTACAGACAGTTTTATGGTGGATGTTTCAGAAGACGGATGGGATTCCTTTTGTACTTCAAATCCAACTTTTGTGAAAACACCAGAAGGGAAGTATAGAATTTACTTCAAAGCATGGAGCAATGAAACTGCTAAGAAATTTAATGGAAATAGAATGTATGGAATTGCAGAAGCTGATTGTCTTACAGGTCCATATGTAAAGTATGAGAATAATCCAGTTATTAACTACTCTGTATATGGCGAAACAATTCAAACAGAAGATGGATATATTTGGTATCAAGACGGAAAATACAGAATGGTTATGCGTGACATGGGAGTGTTTAATCATGAGTATGGCCTTTATATCGATTCGGTAGATGGAA
This sequence comes from uncultured Eubacteriales bacterium, assembly GCA_964368155.1. GTDB lineage: Bacteria > Bacillota > Clostridia > Oscillospirales > Acutalibacteraceae > SIG603. The sequence continues at coordinate 7,920 of CAYJBU010000046.1, forward strand.
TAAATTGGTCGGAACCAAAAGTATCATATTTTGATGCACCAAGCTATTTTGATGAGGCGATGCCAAATATTTCAAGGCAAGGCAGATTTGAAAGACCTCAGCTCCTTATGAATGGAGAAAAACCTGAGTATCTATTCTGCGCGTATCGTGGCGGAAAATATATAACCTCCAGCGGAGTAGTACTAAAAATAAACGACTACAATGGGGAAGAGTAATTAACAATAAAAAAGAGGGCTATTACGAAAAAAGATTTCGTAATAGCCCCAAATTTTTATATTAGGATTAATTTGTACCCATCGCTGAGTCGTATAATTTTTGCCAATATGCCTCAACTGTTGATGCCTCTAAGTTCTCAAGTTGTGAAAGATGAGTCGCCCATTGTTCATCAGTGATACCGTTAAGCACACTATTAACCATGAAAGCTTGGATGTGAGCAGAAAGGTCAGTTTGAAGAAGAGCAATTTCTTTGCTTTCAGATGTTGAAACAGAAATAGGCATTTGTGGCCAAACTTCGTCAACATCAAATAAATAAGGTGAGTATGCATCAGACCAATCTTGTTTCTCTTGATCTGCGTCAGATAGTACTTCGCCATATCCTAGTGTAATAGGAGATCTATTTCCTGGAGGATTAAGCGAAATTCCTTCACTAGCTTTGTATTCCTCGATTGTTACACCAACGTTATCGGGGTCAAGAAAAACTCCTTCGTCAGTTAAAGTCCAAAGTTCGCCTTCCATACCATATTTCATGTTGAACGCCCAATTATCACTAGACATATGGTCAATCCAACGAACTAAAATTTCAGGGTTTTCTGCAGTGTTAAAAATAGTGAGTCCGTTGGTAATACCAACTGTAGCCTGATTTCTCACATACTTTTGTTCGCCATCAGGACCTTCCATAGGTAGAAGCAATTCATATTGAGACTCTGTATTTTCGTTTGTGAAGTATTCAATGTTCCAGTCGACCACAACACCATAAATTGGATTATCACCAATATTCTTAGCTCTTCTGGTTTTTTCGTCCATTGTCATTATTTCTGACTCTGTTAAACCCTCTGAATAGAGCATGTGGAAATATTCTAACGAGTCTCTCCACTCTTCGTTATCAGCATTTAAATCGACTACGCCATCACGGATAGTAATTTTAGCAAATTTGTCAGGACCTTGGAAAGAAGCGAGGCCCCATGAACCCATGAGCATTTGGATGTTAAAACCACCCCAGTATGTTGAGAAACCAGCAGGGATTTCATCGTCCATACCATTTCCGTTAAGGTCTCCTGCTTCGCTAAATGCTACTAATACATCATAAAGTTCATCTGTGGTGGTCGGAGCATCCATTCCAACTTTGTCAAGCCATTCTCTATTGATGAACATAGCTTGTGCAACAGTTGAGAATTCTTTAGGGTGTACACCGTTATATGTATAGTGTTTTCCATCGTCTAGATAACGAGATGCTTTTTCAGTTGCAGGAACGTCTTCCCACATTTGAACTAGATTTGGTGCATACTCTAAATAATCATCATATGCAACCAACAAATCTGCGCCAATTGCTTTTGGCATATCCATACCAGCATTGAAAACACCGTCAGGGTACTCATTTGAATTAAGAACGATGTTCATTTTTTCGGTGAAGCCGCTGTCGACCACTTCTTCCCATTCGATTGAAACACCTGTTTCTTTTTCATACTCAATTATAACTTTTTTTTCAGCCATACCTAGCTTAGATGAAGAACCACCACCGTCGACAGTCATTAACTTATAGGTTACTGGTTCATTTACAATTGGCATACCAGTAGCGTTAAATATTGAGGATTCCTCTGGAGTAGAAGCGCTGCCTGATTGTGATGTAGTTGTACCACCTGTAGCAGTAGAAGAAGCGGGAGCTGGTTCGCTTGTGCATCCGCTGAACATAGATACTAATAAACCTGATGCGATAATTGTTGCAAGAATTCTTTTTGATTTCATAACTAGTTTCCTCCGATACAAAATTTATTTTATCAACAAAAATTGATGAGACTACTATAACATTATATGCAATTTATTCATATAATCATTTTGCAAAAAAACGGTAATTTTATAATCATTTATTGAATGTTCTTAATTCTAATTAACATAATTAACATTGTTTTGTGAGTTTTAATATAATATCGATGTTCTTTTTGTGCGACTTGCTAATTGTATTGTACAGTGAGTATAGCGTAAAATGATTCTTTTTTATGGAGTTTTTGGAAAAGATTACTTAATGTGATAATATAATTAATTGAAGTAGAAAAGACCTCGTAACTCTAATGAATTACGAGGTCTAAATTTAAAAATACTTTTATTATCTAGAATAAATTATTAGCCAACGCCCATTGCTGAGTCGTATTGACTTTGCCAGTAAGCAACAACTTTATCAGCTTCTAGTAGTTCAAGTTGATTTAAATGTGTTTCCCATTGTTCATCAGTAATTCCGTTTAGAACGCCGTTAACAAAGAACGATTGGATGTGTGCAGAGAGGTCAGTTTTTAGAAGTGCAACTTCTTTGCTTTCACTTGTTTCTTGAGTGATAGGAATTTTTGGCCAAACAGCATCAACTGGGTACATATAAGGCTCGTACAAATCAGACCATTCTTGTTTTAATTGGTCTTGTGGAGTTAAAACTTCACCGAAACCATGTGTAACAGGAGATCTATTTCCAGGAGGATTTAGAGAAATGGCTTCGCTTGCACGGTACTCTTCAATTGTAACTGCGATATTATCTTCATCAAGTACAACGCCTTCATCAGTTAAAGACCAAAGTTCTCCTTCCATACCGAATTTCATGTTAAATGCCCATGTAGGATCACTCATGCCGTCTATCCAACGCACAAGGATTTCAGGATTTTCAGCAGTGTTGAAGATTGTTAAACCACTAGTAATACCAACTGTTTCAGAGTTTCTAGCATACATTTGGTCTCCGTTAGGTCCTTCTAATGGCATCAATAGTTCATATTGACCAGCTGTGCTTTCGCTAGTTTGATACTCCATGTTCCAGTCTACTACTAAACCGTAGACAGCAACGTCACCAACATTTTTAGCTCTTTGAGTTGATTTTTCCATTGTCATAATTTCAGCTTCTGTTAAGCCCTCTGAATATAGCATGTGGAAATACTCAATAGCCGCACGCCAGTTTTCATTAGAAGCATTTAAATCTAGTTGACCATCACGAATTGTGAATTTAGCATATTTGTCTGGACCTCTGAATGACATAACATCCCAAGCGCCAAAGAGTTGCTCAATATCATATCCACCCCAGTATACAGATGTGCCAAGAGGAACTTCATCATCAATACCATTTCCGTTAAGGTCACCTGCTTCTTTAAAAGCAGTCAAAACATCATAGAGTTCATCAGTTGTTGTCGGAGCGTCCATGCCAACTTTGTCAAGCCAATCGCTGTTGATAAACATAGCTTGCTCTAAAGTTGAGAACTCTTTTGGATGAACACCGTTATATGTATAGTGTTTTCCATCTTCTGAATAACGCGAACCCATCTCTGTTTGTGGAACATCTTCCCACATTTGAACTAGATTTGGAGCATAGTCAATATAATCATCATAAGAAACTAATAAACCAGCGCCTATAGCTTTTGCCATGTCTAATCCTGCGTTAAAAACACCGTCTGGATATTCGTTAGAGTTAAGAACGATGTTCATTTTTTCTGTCCAACCACTGTCAACTACTTCTTCCCATTCAATGTGAACATTTGTTAACGCTTCGTACTCAATCATTACTTGTTTTTCGCCCATTGCAAGTTTTGAAGTTGCACCACCGCCTGCGATACACATAAGATTGTAAGTAACAGGATCATTTACAATAGGCATGCCTGTGGCGTTGAAATTTGATTCTTCTTCAGGTGTTGATGTTGTGCCACCAGATTGTGATGTTGTGCCACCTGCGGCAGAAGATGCGGGTGCGGGTTCGCTTGAGCAAGCAGCAAATGATGAAACGATAAGGCTTGCAGCAATAACCGATGCTAGTATTTTTTTGATTTTCATAGTTTTCCTCCTAAGTTGAAAAATTATTATATTAACCGATATATCGGCTAAAATACGATTTAATTAATGCCTGCTGAACAACTTGAAAATGGCTTTATCACGCTAAAAAAAGCCATTTTCAAGTTGTAGAAGTGCAAGGGTTTTGTTGTTATTCTAATAAAACCCTTGCACTTCTATTTTCGCCTATGGCGAAAATTCAGCTTGATATCATCAAGATAAGCCGTAAAATTCGCTCTGTGAGTGAATTTTACAACAAACGCCTTGCGTTTGTACTGGATAACGTGTTATTCAGTAGGCTTCAATTATCCTTTGACCGAACCAATCATAACACCTTTTACAAAGTATTTTTGAATGAAAGGATAGAGAGCTAGCACAGGCAATGAAGAAATGATAATCATTGAATATTTCATTGTTTCTGCTTGTTTTACCATCATTTCATAAATTTCAGGGTCTGCATCAATGCTGACCGACTGACTAGCCAGTAGAATATTTCTCAAGAATAATTGCAATGGATATGTATCACTGTCATTTAAATAAATTAACGCTTTAAAGTATTCATTCCAGTGACCGACTGCATAGTATAGAACCATAATTGCGATGATTGCCTTTGAGTTTGGAATAACCATTTTAAAGAAGAATTTAATTATTCCACAACCGTCGATGGAAGCAGCTTCCCAAAGTTCATTTGGAATATTGCTTTGGAAGAAAGTTCGGCAAACAATTAAATTCCATATGCTAAGACAGCCTAAAATAACCATAACAGACGGATTGTTATACAGACCTAAACTTCTAACTTGCATAAATGTGGGGATAAGACCACCACTAATATACATAGGAATTAAATAGAACCATGTGATCCATTTGTGGCCAAGCATATCTTTTCTTGAAAGAGGATATGCAGCCATGATAGTTACTAAAACGCTGATAACAGTTCCAACAACCATATATATTGCACTGTTTCTATATCCTGTGATGATATCATCATCTCTTAATACTAATTCGTATGAAGTAAATTGCAGTCCTTTTGGAAATAAAAGAACTTCTCCTCTGTTTACAAAGTCGGGGTCGCTCACTGAAGCGGATACAACAACAATCAGTGGATATAATGACACAATTCCGACGATGAGAAGAATAAAAATAACAATTACATCAAAGATTTTATCCGTCTTTGAGGTGCGTTGTTCAAAAATAGCCATAAATATTTCCCTCCAATCAGAATAATGATGTGCCCGATAGAACTTTACAAACTCTATTGGCTATAAACAATAATGTTATGTTGATAACTGTGTTGAACAGATCGATTGCAGTAGAATAACTAAAATCACCTAATACTAATCCAACTTGATATACATAAGTAGATATAACTTCAGAAGCAGTGATGTTAGCACCGTCTTGCATTAGGAAGATTTTTTGGAAACCGAGATTCATAATGCTACCAATTCTCATAATAAACATGATGATAACAGTAGGAGCAATACTAGGTAAATCAATGTTCCAAATTCTTTTAACTTTGCTTGCACCATCAATAATTGCTGCTTCGTGAAGCTCTGGGCTAACAGATGAAAGAGCACCAATGAAAATAATTGAACTCCAACCAATGTTTTGCCACACACCCGAGAAAACATATATATATTTAAATAATTCTGGTGAAGACATAAAGTTGATTGCCGTTCCGCCAAACATTTCTATGTATTTGTTAACGAAACCTATGCTTGGTGATAGAAAAATATCAAGCATACTAACAACAACAACTACAGAGATGAAGTGCGGAGCATATGTAATCATTTGAACTGATTTTGTGAATTTTTTAAGTACACAATAGTTCAGCATAACTGCTAGTAGTATTGGTAATGGGAACATCAACAAGTCAAGCACCGTAATACTAATAGTGTTCATAACTAGTTGACCAAAACGAGCAGATTCAAAAAATCTCATGAAATTGTCAAATCCAACCCATTCACTACCAGTGATTCCTCCTTGAATTGTGTACTCCCTAAACGCAATTTGAACACCGTAAATCGGTACATAGTTAAATAGAATAAGATAAACTACAGCAGGCAACATTAAAATGTAAAGAGGTAATGAAAATCTAAATCTTTTCATTAATTGTGTTGATTTTGAGTGGAGTTTGTCTGCTTCTCTGCTTTGGTTAAGAGCCTTGCTTGCATTTGCCATTATTAATCCTCCCCGTGTATTGTGTTGTTTTGATTTTGTTAACAATTTCTTTATTTAACCATAACATTTTGTATGTAATTTAGCAATAATCATTAAGCTATTACTCGCAGCTAAATATAATCATTTTTTGAATGATATGGTATATTTCACAAAAATATAGCTAAAAATTCGGTAAAACAGAAATAATACTTGTCTTTAATATCGAGATGTGGTAAAATAAAAAATGACTTCTTTGTTAATAAGTTATTATTTAACTGTTTGCAAAATATGTTTATTATATGCAAAATTGTTTAATATTAAATTAAATAGGAGGCGTT